>JAJDWM010000550.1 GCA_022825595.1 Bryobacterales bacterium
GTGCCCAGTCTCGCAGAGGCTCGGTCTCTAATTGTCCATAGGGTTGCGGGCCCGGAGTTCCAGAAGGTCGCGATGCGCATTGTCGGTGCCGCTGGAGAACAGTACTGGTGTGTGACGGCCACTCCTAAGGTCACCGAGAACGTCCTCAACTGGACTGGCTTGAGAGGGCCAGCCAGAGCCCTCAGGGCCTAGCCCCGCTTGGCTGGTAGTCATTGAGCGGCAGTACTGCAGGATTGTAGTCGCCTGACCCATTAGTGCCGCAGGCTCAACGTTGGGCTTCTCAACCCGTGTGCCTACCCCCAGATACAGGATCGCAGCGGGCCAATCGGACGCGGACACCTCCTTGACACCGTGTCTCGCCCTTACGTATACCTTGTCTCACGTGACGCCAGAGACGATTCCGCTAAGTCAGGCCTCCTGATGATTGCAACCGCCAAGTCCCGTACCCGGGATCAGGTGGGAAGTCTTCAGGGAAAGCCGCGAACCTCTGCGGCTGTGGGCACTGCAACTGTTGGGGTCAGACCCATGCACGACGGCAAGAAGGAGACGAGCCCATGAGATTAATCGCAGTCGCACTGTTCGGTGTGATAACCAACGGGTTACTGTGGGCGGAAGACTTGGAACGTCGCTACTTGATCGGTGGGCAACCGGCGACATTCTTCGAGTTGCCATTCGTAGTCTGGATCAGCGACTTCCCGCGAAGATGCTTTGGATCAATTCTGTCAGAAGAATACGTGGTCACGGCGGCACATTGTGTCGATGGGGCAGCCTCCACCATTCGGGTGACTCATATCTCTTGGCTAACGTATCGAGGACATGCGGGCGGTGTTCGCACCGTGAAGGCAGTGATCAAACACCCGGATTATGATCCAGGTGCCGGAGGATCCTCAGTCGCAGACATCGCTCTGCTGAGACTGTCCACGCCGTTCACAACCGCGTTTGCTCGATCGGTCAGCCTCCCCACAGAACAAGAATGGGCCCGTGTGCGGACGGGAACGATGGTGACTGTCGTGGGGCAGCACAGCGCTTCTCCCAGCGGTGTTGGGCGGGTGTCGGCGCCGATCGTGGAGAGTCCGTCCGGCGGCGCTGCCTCCCACCTCCACATAGCAGCAGCTACGACGCCCGGCGATATCGGTGGCCCCGTGCTGGTTCGTGAAGGGGAAGACTGGAAGCTTGTCGGCGTGACGTCCCGGGCTGACCCTCGCAACGTCCGGACCGTGGCACAGAAGGTGCACTACTACCAAGACTGGATCGCCGAGCATACGGGAATCGGGAGGTTCCAAGGTGTGACGATCCGGCTGGACAATTCATCGGGGACGAATTGCGTGCTTGAGGACCTACTGTCCCTGAACAAGGCGGAAGTTGCTCCGGGCGAGAGCGGTGCGGTTCGGATCGCGGGGTCGCCGCTCACGTCGATCCTGCTTGTCGAGTGCGGCCGGCGGTAGTCGTGGAGACCAGGATGCTCGGCAAGACGACCGGCTCTCCGTGCAGGAGCCGCGAGTCATCCCTCGTACTTCAGCTGTTCTCGATTGGCGAAGAAGACCGGCTCCGGCAGGCTTCTTGTCAACGTCGGGGCCTTTCCCTAGGAATCGATTAGGCCGGTCGCCCTGCCGGACCGGATGAGAGCGACCCAGCGCATCGTCTCGCAGGTCTGCCGGGGCGGGCCAGTCGCCCTGCCGAGTGCTATCCGGCTGTCGGCGAGCACCCCGGCGACTTGGGGCGCAGCTGTTCGATGCGACCATCTCCGGCTATTGCACTCTCGCGACGGCAATTCGTGGATTCGATGTGCTTGCGGTTCGCTCCAATTCCCGTGCCAGCCGGATTGTCTGGGCAAGAACGACGGGATCCGCGGAGCGGGGCCGGCTGCGATGCCGGCCAACTCCGAGGCGATCGTGCGGCCGCTAGAAGAACAGGCGCACGCCTAACTGGAACTGCAAGGGGCTGACGCCCGGAACTTGCCGGTTGTTGCGGTCAAACTCCCCATCGTCGTTCCGCAGTCGCATGAACCGCGGCTGCGGCCCGAGCAACTCGCCGGTCGCTAGGTCGACGCCCGGACCGTAGGTCGTGTTGAATCCTGCAAACTCGACGTTGCTGAGGTTGAACGCATTGAAAATCTCAGCCGACAGCTGAACGAATGCCCGCTCAGTGACGGGGATGTTCTTCATGAACCTCATGTCGAAGCTGCGCATTCCGCGATTCCGGAATGCATTGCGCCCCAAGAACGTGCCGGGAGCGCTCAAGCCCCGATCGCCTCCGCTGGAACGATCCCCGTTCAAGTCCCTGCCGGCCCTCGGGTTGATGGGCGGTCCTGACGTGATGCGCGCTATTCCGGACCAAGAAATGCCGAGCGGCAGCCGGAGGACCGCGTTCGACGTGAACTGGTGCTGTATGTCCTGATTGGCCGGCCCGTAGTCGCTGCCGAGGTCGAAGGGGTTGTTGTAGCCGAATCCTGTCGCACTGCGCTCGTTGTCGTCGTCCGAGAACGTCTGGGACCATGTGTAGTAGGCCTCCCACTGAAGAGAGCTTCCGGGCCGGTACTTTGCCGATACCGTTACGCCGCGGTAGAGCGACCGTGCGGACGACTCGCGGACGGTGACGGAACTCAACGAGGCGATCGGGCGGTTCCTGCCGTCAATGAACGGGATCTGGGCCGGATCGCCTGGGCGAACAACCGCAGCTGGCAGGTTGAAGTCCTTGTTTCGCTGCAGGTTGACCGTGTTGACGTGATGCAAGACTGCTCCGGCGACGAGGACCGGAGTCACTTCGTGGTCGATGCCAGCCGTGATGGCGACCGACCGCGGATTGCGGTAGTCGTCGGCCACGGTAATCGGCTGCGCGCCAGCGAACGGATCCACTCCGCCACCGGCTACCCGCTGGACTTCTTCGACGGGGAATACCGGGATCTCGCCCAGAGGAAACTCGTTGAGATCGATCCCTGCCGCGAGGAACTGGCTGTAGACTGTGCGCTCGGTGGTCGGAAGTGCGACGGACAGATTCCCCGGCGTTGCTCGGAAATTGTTGACCGGATCGGAGAACAGCAGCAGCGGGGTTGCAGCGTAGTAGACCCCGAGGCTCCCTCGCACAACGGTTCGGCTCGACTTCGTAAACGGACGGTAGGCGAATCCTAGCCGCGGCATGAGCTGGCCGGCAGAGTCCGGAATGACCGTCGGATCGGTACGACCGAAAGGAAGCTGGGCGCTGCGAACCCGATCGACCAAGTCGGCGTTGGTGGCCTGTGGGTCAGGGTTGTCCTGCATTTCCCATCGCACGCCGTAGTTGAGAGTCACTCGCGGACTGACCCGCCAGCTGTCCAGCGCGAAGAGCGCGTACTGCCCCTGCTGCATTTCTGTGCGCAAGTTCCCGATCTGGCGCAAGTAGAGTCCAGAGCAATCGAACCGATTCTCGACTCCGCCCCCAGGCGTAAGGCAGTCCAAGTGCTGGTCCGCATTCGACCCGAAGAGGATGAACCGGCCGAATTGGTGGAAGCCGAAATCCTGGGCGGCGCTGAGCCGACTGTAGTCCAGCCCGAGCTTCACGGAGTGGTTCCCGACGGTGACCGAGACGGCGTCGTTGACCTGGAGCCTCGAGTCGTGCTGGACGGTCGGAAGGAAGGAGCGGGCCCCAAACCGGCCGATCGTAGACTGGACCAGCGGCACGGAGGCGTTGTTCAGGCGCGGCCGCTCCTCGCGGCTGGCCGTGACCCGCACTTCGTTGATCCAGGAAGCAGTCAAGAGACTGGTCAGCTGGCCGGTGAAGTATTGGATCGCGTCCTTCTCGGTGCCGTTGTTGCTTAGGGCCCGGTTCGTCCGCGACTGGCGCGGGTTGCCGGTCGTAGACGTATTCAGCGCCGCGGCTCGAGACGCGTTGTACCGAAACGTCAGAGTTTGCGTGCCCCGGGGGTGGAAATCCAACCGCGGGGTCAGGGCCCAAGCGTCGTTCGTGGACTCGAACGGTTCCTCTAGACTCCTGAAGAGATCGAACGCTTCCGGCCCCGCCTCCCGGGACGCCCCTGCGAGACGCGGGAACTCGACCTGCCTCGGCGTGTCGGCCGACTGACGCTCGAACGCGGCGAAGAAGAACGCCCGGTTCCGGACGAGCGGGCCGCCTACGGAACCTCCGGACTGCCGCAGGGTCTCAAGCACCTTCGCGCCGAAGGGGTCCTCAGCGCCCAGGTTGCTGTCCCGGACTTGGTGAAAGGCGTCACCTCGGAACTCGTTGGTGCCCCCCTTGGTGATTACGTTGAGGATGCCGCCGGAGGAACGGCCGTACTCGGCGGTATATCCTGCGGCGACGGCCTGAAATTCCCGGATCGCGCTCTGCGGGACGGTGATGATGAAGTTTGACCGCTCGCCGCCGCGGATGCCTCCGAAGAATGGCTGGTTGTAGTCGGTGCCGTCAACCATCACGTTCGAGTTGATGCCGCGCTGCCCGACGAACGAGAGCTGCCCCCGCTGGCGATCGACCTGGACGGTCGGTGTGAGCAGTGCGAAGTCCTGGAAGCGGCGCCCGTTGATGGGCAGGTCGCGGATGGCCGTGCGGTTCACGATGTTGTCCGAGGTTGACTGGGCCGGGTCGATCAGCGAAGCCGACACTTCGATCTCCGACGTGGTCTCCTCTACCTGCAGGGTGACGTCCGCACGGACGGTCGTGCCTACACTGAGGAGGATTCCGTCGACAGAGGCGTCCGCGAAACCCTCGATTCCGGCCCGTACGGTGTACGATCCCGGATCCAAGCTCGAAGCTTGGTATTCCCCGCTCTTGCTCGAGCTCAGCATGCGCGCCACTCCGGTGGCGTCATTGACGACGGTGATTTGCGCCTCTGCGATGGATG
The DNA here is from genome assembly GCA_022825595.1 of Bryobacterales bacterium. GTDB lineage: Bacteria > Acidobacteriota > Terriglobia > Bryobacterales > UBA6623 > VXMF01. The sequence continues at coordinate 4,832 of JAJDWM010000550.1, forward strand.
CGCCTAGCGGGTCGAGAATGACGCCTATGATCCGACCTCTATGTGCGTCATTCTGGGCGGCGATCGTACCGGCGCAAGCCGCCAAGAGTAGAGCATGGCAAATGATCGTCAGGGCTCCACTTCTTCGGGTGCATGTTCGAACAGAACGGAAGGGGTGATGATCGTGCCGTCTCGACAAGGTTCGTAACACTACAGAACGCAGGTTGCTGTCAAATGATGTGATCATGACGACCAATGTCGGATCATAACATAGTATCCAATGTCGGTCAGATATGGTCCTCTATCGTCGAATACAGAGAAGAATATCGGCTAAATCGATTGCAATTGACCAATGATTCGCGCCGCAATGACCACAGCAGTTGTTCAACATATAAGAC
>JAJDWM010000542.1 GCA_022825595.1 Bryobacterales bacterium
GGTGTTCTCGGCCTCGCCGGATGCCTCGAGTTCGTCCAGCAGCCTGCCGATGCCGCGGTCCATTCGTGTGACCTGCGCCGCATAGACTTCCATTCGCCGCTGCTGCCACGCCTTGTGCGGTTCATCTTCCCAAGCGGGCACGCGCGGATTGCGGGGCGACAGCGGCCATGCGGGATCCACCGTGCCCAGTTCCTTCATGCGCGTGTGCCGCGCCGTCCTCATTCGATCCCAGCCCGACTCGTAGCGACCGCGGTAGTGGTCAATGTCGTGCTCGAAGGCGTGTAGCGGCCAGTGGGCGGCCGTATACGCGACGTACAGGAAGAATGGCGAAGGGCGCGAGAGGCCATCGTGGAGGAACTGAACTGCATGCTCGCTGATCGCGTCCGTGTAGTAGAAACCAGGGTCCAGATAAAGGTGCTCGGCGGGCTCATTGTCGACCATCAGGCTGGCTGGGGTCCAGAAGCTGCAGGCGCCGAGCGTAGTCCCGAAGAAGCGGTCGAAACCCCGCTCGCAGGGCAGGCTGCCTGGCGCCGTCTCCCTTGAGAGGTGCCACTTGCCGCTGACGTACGTCGAGTAACCGCCGGCGCGCAGGGCCTCGGCGGCGCTGACCACCCCATTTGAGAGGCTGCTGTCGGCCTCGAGTGCCTTTGTCGTGTAGCAACCGGTCATCAGAGACGCGCGCGTCGGCACGCACATGTTGTTCGTGTAGAACCGCGTGAACCGCAGGCCCTTCGCAGCAAGCCGATCCAGGTTGGGCGTCTCGATCTCGCCCCCGAAGCATCCCAAGTCCGAGTAGCCCATGTCGTCGGATAGGATCATCACGATATTCGGTCGCGTCGGCGGGGCAGGTCTCGTGCACCCGGCCGCCAGCGGCGCCAGAGCTCCGCCAACTTGCAGGAATCTGCGCCGGTCCATTTGTCCGAGCCCAGTCACGGCCCCATCGTAGCGCCGGGTGCCAAGGGACCGCGCGGTGGCCCGCGAAGGCGTCGCGACGCGCTGTTGCGACAGCTTGCGGGTGCGGTCGCCGCCCTCAGAGCTCAGCCAGTTCGGGGTGCTCTTTTGCCCACTCAAGGAACTCGTCGACCGTGTAGAAGGTGTCGTGCCTGTACAGCCGGCCACGGTCCTCAATGGGGTCGGTCCAGTCGAAGTCCCACGAGTCTCCCGCCTCCTGCATCCAGTCCCGGAGCCTCGCCTCCATCTCTTCAAGCACATCACGGGCTTCCGGCTCATCGGCAAGGTTACGGAGCTCGTAGGGGTCGTTCTCCAGGTCGTAAAGAACCCATGGGCCGTCCTTGGTGCGGGCGTACATGTGGCGGCTGGTGCGCACGCCGCGCCATCCGTTCTCGACACCTCCGGCCAGGAATGGGCCGAAGATCTGGAAGTATGCCGAGTCCGGCGCCGGGCCCGGCTCGCCAAGGACGGCCGCTGACAGGTCGGAACCCTGCATCTCCTCCGGGACCGCAATGCCGCACAGCGACAGCAAGGTCGGCGCAATGTCCACGTGTGAGAACAGCGCCTCGCTCTGCAGCCCCGGAGGCGACTTCGGGTGGCGCACGATGCCGGGCACCCGGATGGATTCCTCCCATGGCTTCCGCTTCAGGCGTGCCCCGTGCGACCCGAGCATGTCCCCGTGGTCCGAGGACACGATCACGATCGTGTTCTCGCGGAGACCCAGGCTGTCAAGCTCCGCCAGGATGCGCCCTACCTGGTCATCGACGGCGGTGACCATGGCGTAGTAGGCCGCGATCTCCTTGCGCCCCGGGGTCTTCACGTACGGGTTGGGCTCCAATTCCCTCTCCGACGTGTCGCCGTCGAAGTTCGGCCGCAACGTGATCTCGGTCGGGTCGTACTGCGACATGTACTCCGGCGGGGCAAGGTAGGGGTCGTGCGGCGGGCCCATCTGCACGGTCAGGAAGAAGGGTCGGGGGTCTTCCCGCGTTTGGCGCAGGAACTCGATCCCGATGTCTGTCCACACCTCAGCCTCGAACTGCTTGATGGGGATGGGCGTGGGTTCGTCGCGGAAGTAGTGAGTGTCGAAGTGTGCGTGGCTGACTTGGTTCGCCGCCCAGAATTCGAAGCCTTGGCGGCGCGGCCCCGGCGGGACCCAGCCCGGCTGGCGCGGGCCCCCGTCCAGGTGCCACTTGCCCACAAACCCGGTCCGGTAGCCCGCGTCCGCGAATAGTTCGGCCACGCTGGTCTCCGACTCCCGCAGGCGGAGATCGTTGGCCACGATTCCATTCGTGTGAGCGTACTTTCCCGTCAGGATGATCGCTCGCGCGGGGCAGCAGACCGGCGAGTTTGCGAAGTGGTTGCGGAACAGCACGCCTTCCGACGCCAGCCGGTCGAGATTGGGCGTGCGCAGGTCCGGATTTCCCATGCACGCCATCGCCTGTGCCCGCATCTGGTCCGGGAACAGGAAGAGGACGTTGAGCGGCTCGTCGACCGGACCGGAAGGCCCGGAGCGCGAGCTGGAGCCGACGAATGCGCCCGTCACGGCCAAGAATTCGCGTCGGTTGAACATGCGCAAGGGATGATAGCAGGGCAGCGCGTCGCTCGGCCCTGCCGTGGCTTCGGTTGGCGTGCCGCGCCAGC
>JAJDWM010000131.1 GCA_022825595.1 Bryobacterales bacterium
GGCGGGGTCGAACTCGCGAGGTGGACTTTGTGCTCGCATCGGGTCCCCAAGTACTCGCGATCGAGGTCAAGAGCGGTCGCAGGCGTCGCCGTATTTCCGGACTGAATGAATTCGAGGGCCGCTTTCCGGGGGCGAAGCGACTCGTAGTGGGAACAGGAGGAGTGTCGTTCAACGAATTCCTTTCCGAACCTGCCGACTTCTGGCTGGAAGAGGCCCATCGTGTTCGTTGAGAGGACGGTCTCGCAATGGCGGGGAGGAAGGTGGCTGTCCGAGGGCAAGAAGCTGTCGGACTTCCGGTCGGCAAGCGGCTACGTACTTCTGGGTGAGCCGGGGTCTGGGAAATCCAAGGCGTTTGAGCAGGAAACACGAATCGACGAGTCCGAATTGGGGATCACCGCCCGCCGGTTCATCCGCCGCAGCATTGATGCCCATCCGGAATGGAGACAGACGACCCTCTTCATCGATGGTCTCGATGAGGTTCGTGCCCCGGGCCGCGAGTCCCGCGAGCCGCTGGATGCGCTCGTGCGTCGGCTCGAACAGCTGGGTAAGCCATCCTTCAGGCTCTCCTGTCGCGACGAGTCTTGGTTGGGACAAAACGACTTCCGAGAGCTGTCCTCGGTTGTCGACGGGGGCGACCTCTACCTCCTGCGCCTTGATCCCCTCACCTGGCAGGACGCCCACCGCATTCTCGCTGGCTTGGGCGCTCCGGATCCCGCGGGCTTCCTGCGGAACGCCTTGGACAGGGGACTCGAGGCCTTTCTCCAGAATCCACTCCTGCTCGGAATCCTTGCCAAGGCCCAGGGCTCCGGCATATGGCCGGATGGCCAACTCGCCACGTTCGAACGGGCCTGCGAGGAACTGGCAGGCGAGACGAATCAGGAGCACCTAGATGCCCGGGATGGCAGCCCGTTCGCGAACGACGAAGTGGTTCTCGCTGCAGGGCGACTGTGCGCACTCCTGCTGTTGACCGGGGTGTCGGGCTGGTCTCGGCGCGGCCCGCGTGACGACGACTGTCCTGCCTTGAGCGAAGCGGGCGAGGGTCAGCCTCTGGTCAAGTTCGCCCTCGACAGCAAGCTGTTCGTGGGAAGTGCCGAGACCGGGAGGCACCCACGCCACCGCCGTATCGCCGAATTCCTTGCTGCGAAGTACTTGGACCACGCGATTAGAGATCGTCAACTGCCCGCAAAAAGAGTCCTCGCCTTGATGCAGGGGACCGACGGGGTCGTGATGCCCGACCTGCGCGGCACCGCCGTGTGGCTGGCCGCACGGATTCCTGGCATCCGACGCCCGCTCATCGAGTCCGACCCGGTAGGTGTCGCGTTCTACGGGGACCCTGGGCGCTTCAACCGCGACGACACCCTACTGCTGTTGAGCAGTCTTGAAAGGCAGCTGCAGCATCAGTGGGAGTGGGCATCATCGGCCTCTCTCGCTTCCCTTATGGCTGGCCCGGCTTGCGACATGTTGTGGAACCTGCTCCGGTCTCCCGACCGATCCAGTGCCCGACGGCGTCTGGTTGAGCTGCTTATCCGGGGGTTGGCGGCGACACCGCTTGGCGGCTCGCGATTCCGAGGCGCCGGTTCGCCGAGCACGGCACGCAAAGCGAGCGAGATTCTCCCCGCAGTCGTCCGAGACGAGGGTTGGCGCTTGGGCGTCAGGCAGCAGGCATTGGCCGCGCTCATCCACCTGCTGGGGAAAGAAGCGGACGGTCCCTCGATTCTGATGGGCCTGCTACGCGAAATCGATGAGGGCCGGGTGCCGGAGGACAATCGCGGCGAGTTGCTCGGCGAGCTGCTGACCTACTTGTATCCGCGCCATATCGCCGCCGAGCACGTTTGGGACTGGGCTGTGCGGCTTTGGGAGTTTGACGAACGCACCCGGGACGACCCGCCAGCGAGCGCCGTCTTAGGGAAGAAGGCGAAGGCGTTCTGGACCAAGCACCTTGTGAACGGGTCGGCGCCCGAAGACGTACGAGCGCTCCTTCACACCCTAGTTGCGAGGGCTGGACAGCTGATCCCCCTTCTTGCGCAAAATGACGCCGAGTCGGTCGTGCTGCGCCTGCTGGCCAAAGGCCTTGAGCTCTTCGGCGAGGATATGCAGGTCACAGAACTGTACGAGTGGTTCGGGTTAGTGGAAGCCCACTACGAGCGGAGGGATCTGGTGCCGGCGCATTGCAGGAACCTCATCCTGAGATCCCGAAATGCGCCGGAACAGAGCAGAATCTACAGCTGGCTTCGCGACCATCAGGACATCCAGCTCGCACTCGTGCAAGAGGGGCTGAAACGTCATGCATCACTGCAGCGGGACCGCGCGCTCGATCACCAGATCGGTGTCAAGTTCCTAGGTGGCGAGCGGCGTTCTGGCTTTCGCAGGTGGTGCATGGATACGGCTGCGGTCTTGGCAGAGACGGATCCGCGTCCTGCAAAGGAGCTGGCGTTCTGGGCGGTCACGGAACGGCGAGAAGAGTGGGGACGTCCGCTGGAAGACGACGAGATCGTCACGGCGGTACGGGACACGCCGTTGTTGCAGGAGTGGCACAGAAAGCGCGTCCGCGCGGAGGCGGAACACGCCGCGGAACGCGCTCGCCTGCGCGAGTCTCCCCAATATCGGCAGGCCCGGAAACGGCACAGAGCGTATCTGGCATCGATCCGGAAAGAGCTGAAGGCCGTCGAGGCGGGCCGAGTGCCGACGGCACTGCTTCATGAACTGGGTCGCGTCTATGGGGACGCCATCGAGCAGGGCGGCCCCGATCAGCCTCGCGAGGAGCTGAGACGCCATCTTGCCTCGAGCCGCACTTCCGAACAGGATCTCTTCACAGCCGTGATCCGTGGATTCCGCAGCCTCATGGACCGAACGGATCTTCCGGATCTGGACCAGATCATTCGGCTTCACGCACGGGGCCGAACATCAATCTTTGCCCTCCCATTCCTAGCTGGCCTTGCCGAAGACGAGCTTGCCGGTGCAGACCCGTTTCAGCGTCTCGACGAAGAAGCTCTCCGCCGAGCCCTGGGCTTCTATCTGCTCTCCAGGCTGCCCACCAGTCGCCGTCCGATCCCTGGGCTCGTTGACCACTGGGAGGATGCTCGGCCTCGCTGGTTCCTCCAAGCTCTCCAGACCCACCCCCAGACCGTCGCCGACGCCTTGACCGCCGTTCACTGCGCCCGCGTCCACGCGAAGGAACTCCCCGATCAGCATCTGTACGACATGGCAACAAATACGGAATACGACCGGGTGGCGCCGCTCGCTGTCCCGAGGATGTTCAGTCCGTTCCCGAGCATTTGCACGGGGCCCCAGATAGAGGCGCTAAGAGTGGTCCTACGGGCTGCCCTCACGTACATGCCCAAGGATGAGCTGGCCCGGCTGGTCCACCGCAGGTTGCGTCGCAAGGGGATGGATGTGGCCCAGCAGGCGCACTGGCTGGGAGCAGGTCTGTTTGTGGAGCCGGAAGTATGCTTTCCGAGGCTCTTAGACTTCGTGTCCAAAGGCCGGAAAACTAAACGTATCCGTCATGTGCTCGACTTCTTGGTTCAGCACAGAGAATCCCTGCCCATCCAAGACTGGCCGACTGCCCACTTGCGAACTCTCGTTGAGGTCGTGGGGCAAGCGCTGCGTTTGCCAGGGGACGGCCGACATGGCCGGTCCGCCCAGTTCATGGCTGGCCAAAGGGTTGGCCCTGATCTGAGAATGCACTCGCTCATGGACACCTGGCTTAAGACATTGGCGGCCCGGTTGGACAAGGAGGCGATCGCCGCCCTTGCCGCCCTCGCGGACGATCCGACTCTGGAACATTGGCGCGGAATGCTCCTGAGGGCTCGTGACGACCAGGCCACAAAGCTTCGGATTTCGTTGTGGCAGGAGCCCAAGTTGCGTCAGGTCAGGGATGCACTCCGTGGTGGGCCACCAGCTAGCGCAGCCGACCTCCATGCCTTGGTCTCCGGCAAGCTGGTGAACCTCGCCGAGAGAATCCGTGACGGGAACACCGACGACTGGCAGCAGTATTGGCACTCAGACCCGGATGACCGCCAAGGCAGGATGGTCGTCGAGCCAAAGTCCGAGGGTCCGTGC
>JAJDWM010000256.1 GCA_022825595.1 Bryobacterales bacterium
GACCAGTTTGCGTATCGAAGCGGTCCAATAGGACCGCGAACTCCCTCTCACGAGACCTGCGCAATTGGTGTTTCAGACTGACTGATTCGGCCCCGGGCAGAGGCTTGGCCGCCCAGATGCTCAGGGCCAGCGCAAGCCAAGCGGCTACCGGCGTAAGCGTCTCGCCAAGCGAGCGCAGCACCTCTTCCAACACTAGGATCACGATACTCTACCAACGATCGCATGGCTGTCCTAGGGTCGGGGGCCGATCGGCACATCCGAAGAATTCTGTCACTGCTCCATAGAGCAGTTCACCGAGAGACGCCGCGCATCCGAGGGAATCACCGTGACCGGTCGTTGGCCCACCGCCGGCACTCCCCTCGTTGATCGGCAAGGCCCCGCGATCCTGGCGCAGCGGCACTGTGGAGCGATCGCGCCGCGCCCCTGAGCTCGCACATCGTCCGGCGTCGTCGATGGCCCGCGGGCAAGCGGATCGCGCACCAATCTCCAGCGCACCACTCGCGCAGGGCTGTCTCGGACTTACTCGCCCGGCTCGGTCACCAATAGGACTTGGTTCGGCTCAACGTCGCGGAGCGACTGAACCGTTCCGCTGGGCCAACGAATCTCGACGAGGCTCAGCTGTCCGGCAGAACCAAGGCCAAAGTGTGCGCGGGGGTCCCCGGACGAGAGGTAGCTCCCCGCAGCCGACACGGTCTCGTGCTGTTCGAGCCCTGACGAGCCGACAATCCGTACGCGCGCCCCGTAACCGTCCAGATTGCTGCGCGTGCCCCTCAAGTCCAAGGTGAGCCAACGGTTTTCATTCCCCTCATTCTTCAGCAGGACCGCTCGCTGGTCCCTGCAGTTCACCGCGATGTCGAGAAAGCCGTCGTTGTCGAAGTCCGCGATGGCGGCCCCCCTAGCTGCTCTGGGAACGCCGAACCCCTCGCCGAGTTGGGACGAGACGTCCGTGAACCGCCCGCCGGAATTCCTCATCATCACCAAGGGCTCGAGGTAGCTCACGTCCGGCTGCGTCAGCTCAATGTTGTCCATCACGTGCCCCTGAGCGACAAAGATGTCCTTCTGGCCGTCATTGTCGTAGTCGAAGAACTTCGCGCCCCAACCGGAGTGAGAGGCGCTGATTGCGCTCACGCCCGTCGGTCCGGAGACATACTCGAACACCTCGCCGTCGTTGCGGAACAGCGCATAGCGCTGGTGGGCCAGTGCGTTGATGAACACGTCCGGGTCGCCGTCGTTGTCGTAGTCGCCCAAGTCCGCTCCCATCCCCGCGAATGTCCTGCCGTTCTCGTCGTACGCCACGCCCGACAGGAGCGCGATCTCCTCGAAGCCTGTCCCCTCAAGGTTCCGGAAGAGCTGCTGAGGGAACGAATCGTTCGCCACAAGCACGTCTGACCAGCCGTCCCCGTCGAGATCGGCGAACGCGACGCCGAGGCCCTTCCCGGGCGCGCCTCCGACTCCGCTGGCGTGCGTGACATCCTCGAATGTCCCGTCGCCGCCGTTCCGGTACACGAGATGCGAGATCGGAGCGAAGTGCTTCGGGTGGCAGTACGACCGGTGCCCGGGCTTGCGCTCGCCGCACCACGGGTTCTCGGCGAACGACCATTCCACGTAACGGGTGACGAAAAGGTCGAGGTGCCCGTCCCGGTCAATGTCGAGGAAGGCCGCACCTGCCGACCAACCGCCACCCGCGACCCCGGCCGCCTCGGAAACATCCTCAAACGTGCCGTCGCCCCGGTTTCGGTAGAGTGAGTTGGCCCCGAAGTTCGCCAAGAAGAGATCCGTCCACCCGTCGTTGTCGAAGTCTCCCGCGGCGACTCCCTGCCCGTAATGGGCCCCTTTGACGCCTGCCAGCTCGGTCACGTCCGTGAATTCCCAGCCTCCTTCGTTCCGGTACAGGCGGTTCCAGTAGACGGGACTGGACTTGTCGGGCGATGCGCCATCGGGCATCGGGTCCTCCAGCGCAGCGCCGTTTACGAAGTACAGGTCCAGAAGTCCGTCGCGGTCGAAGTCGAGAACGGCGACCCCGCCTACCATCGACTCCAGCAGGTACTTTTGTGAGGTGCCGGAGGAGGAGTTCCGGAAGTCGACGCCGGACCCCTCCGTGACGTCCCTGAAGACCGTCCGCGGCCCTGTTGGCCCGTCCGCCGCAAGGCCTTGCCCCGCCAGCCACGCTGCGAGGAGGGCCGCCCGAGTTCGGCCTCCGCGCAAGGTGACTCTCGGGTCTACTCCCGACCGTCCCGACCCGGTGTCCTGCGGCGGCCTACTAACGGGCTCGGCCCCAATTCTCAGTGGGAGGCTCGGCTTGCAGTTACCCCCAGCGGGGCGAATCGGGGACCTTGGCCACGCTGATTGCGGCACGCGCGCCGCCAGCTGAAACCCGCCACGCTGAGGGCAATCCCCGAACACTCATTCAGGGTAGCCACGGCGTCTGCGGCGTGTCGCCGGCCGACGGCCGGCGCCCGCCTAGCGTTCCCTTTAGCACTCGTCCCGAATTGCTCGCCAAGACCTGCTCATCGCACCCTTGGTAGTGCTACACTTCTTCCAATCACTAGGTCGGACCGGGGGGACTATTGCAGCAGGCCCCACATCAGCCGAGTCCTATACACAGAGGAGGAGACTTGCCACTAGACACCATTCGGACCGGTCGCTGGGGCGCAGCCTTGCTGTCGCTCGCAATGGCCGCGACTCTGTTCGCGCAGCGCGCGGACAGGGCCATCATCACCGGGGTCGTCACTGACCCCACCGGAGCTCTGATTCCCGGCGCCGCCGTCACCCTCGTGGACGAGGGTACCGGCGTCGAGACCAACCTTGAGTCCAATTCCGCCGGTGCGTTCAATTCGCCGCCCCTCGTCTTGGGCGTCTACACCGTGCGCGTCGAGAGCGCTGGCTTCAAGACGTTCCAGCGCAGCGGAATCCTCCTCACAGGAGGGCTCATATTCCGTCAGGACGCAGTCATGGAACTCGGCGAGGTCACGGAGACCGTCGAGGTGATCGCCGCGTCTGAGATGCTCAGCACGCAGCAGGGCGACCTCACGCACACGGTCGATGAGAAGTACTACGAGGACCTGCCCGTAGTAATGGGAGCCGACATCCGGCTTGCCGAGTCGCTGCTCCTGCTCCAGCCGGGTTACACGCCCATGGCTCCGAACGGCGATCCCATGTTCAAGGGCAGCCAGTTCAACTCCCGGATCAACGGGGGACAGACAATGGCCACGGAGAACTTCTTCGACGGCGCTGCCTTCGGGTTCGCCGAGGGGCACCAGCAGACGCACGAGAGCGCCCCGCCGATCGAGGGAATCCGCGAGATGAAGGTCATTAACACGACCTACTCGGCCCAGTACGGCCACAGCAGCGGCGGCTTCATCGAGTACACGAGCAAGTCCGGGAGCAACCAGCTCCACGGCTCGCTCTACGAGTACTTCTCGAACGAGGCCCTCAACGCGAGCGGGTTCTTTGGAACTTTCCGGCCGAAGGACCGCAAGAACAACTACGGCGGAACGCTCGGCGGGCCTGTCTACATCCCAAAGGTCTATGACGGCCGCAACCGCACGTTCTTCTTCATCAACTGGGACATCTACGACTTCCGCTCGGGCACGCTGCCAAGCTTCGCAAACACGACCCCCATCGACGCGTTCAAGCAGGGCGACTTCTCGGATCTGCTGACCAACGAGCAGGTCGCAATGGACGCCCTCGGCCGTCCGATCATCGGCGGAGCAATCTTCGACCCCTCGACGACCCGCACCGAGAACGGAGTGCCCACCCGCGACCCGTTCCCGGGCAACGTCATTCCTGCATCCCACCCGCTGCGCAGCACGGCGGCGCAGCAGATCACAGGTGCCATGGTCTCGCCCGACAGGCCGGGAGTCGCCTTCAACGTTAACGGCGGCTCCGGCGACCAGACGTGGGCCTTTGACATCCAGACGGTCCTGTTCCGCCTAGACCACGCCTTCACGGACAACTTCCGGTCGACGACCAGCTACTTCGAGAACGACCGGCCTTCCATCCGCCGCTGCGGCGGTGTCGGGGGCTGCACGGCCAACTCTTGGTCAGACTTCTCCCAGAACACGAACTACATTGGGCAGGGCTTCCAGCAGACGATCGCGACGCACCACCTGCACCAGCAGTTCGACTACATCATTTCCAACAATCTGATCAACCACACTACACTCGCCTACGACCGCTGGTACATGGGCGGGTACTCGCTCTCGGCGGGCACTGGCTGGCCCGAGCGGCTGTGGGGCTCCGACAGGGGTGGCCTCATAGCGGAGGGCACGGGCGCGCCGGCGATCAGCTTTTCCGGGAACACGCCCTACTCCGGACTCGGCAATCCGTGGGGCGGCCGCCAAGGCGGGCCCGGGTTCAACACCAACAACCGCTACCAGTTCTCGAACGACCTCACCTGGATCAAGGGACGCCACACCGTGAAGATGGGGATCGAATTCCGGCACCACCAGTACCCCTTCCGCCAGTGGGGCGCCCTGCCGATGCCCCTCAAGTCACATTCAGGGCTCGTGCTGAGAAGCGGTTTGAGGCCGTTCAAAGTAGTCCCTCAGCTCATAGGCTTCGGACATGATCGTCAGACGCGTCCAGCCCTCCCAGATCTTCTGAGGTCCCGGAGGCGGGCCGTTGCGGCGATACAGGTAGCCTCCCATGAT
>JAJDWM010000427.1 GCA_022825595.1 Bryobacterales bacterium
CGGGCCACCTCCGTGCTGGGCTTATTCTGCCCCGGCCCGCCGCGCGCCGGGCCGCCCCACGATGGCTTGGGCGGGGCCCTGCGGGACGCGCCGGATCGACGGCCAAACTGGGGGGCCGGAAGCTGGGACGCCTCACGGCGCGGAGTTCGAGCGGAACGCGACATCGGCACGCGTAAGAGCCTAAGCTGAGAACACTATGCGTCCGGCCCGCATGCCGACTCTGCACTGTTCGATACCTGTCTCGGCTCTCATCGGAATTGCGGCTGTCTCACTGACGGTCCGTGCCACCCACGCCCAGCAGCCGGCGGGCCCGGTCTTCGAGGCCGAGACGGCGCTGATGGAGATTGAGGTCCGCGTTACCGGCCGGGGTGGCAGGCCAGTGCCGGACCTGCGGCGCGAGGACTTTGAGCTGTCCGAGAACGGCCGACTGCAAGAGATCGCGACATTTGAGTTCGTGCCGCCGCCTTCCCCGCTGGCGGTACCGGATCAACCGGTGGCCCCGGACGAGCCGATCCCTGCGGACGCTGCTGGGGGACAGGCCGAACTCCGGCGCAGCACATTCATCTACATTGCGGCCCGGGGCCGGCGGCAAGACCGGATCCGCATCCACCGGGCGGTAAAGGACTTCATCGACGAGAGTGTGAGGCCAGGCTTGCTGGTGTCGATCGAGGGCTCGCCCTTCACTTCGGACAAGGGCGAACTTCACTCCCTAGCCGACTCGATGCTACGGGCACGTACCGGCCCGAACTTCGTGGACACTCTGGCGGTCGATCTGGCCCGAGAGATCCAGCCCAGCGTCTGGACCGAGGCGGCGCTGGCCGATTTGGAGGACCTCAACGACGACTTCCAAGACGGTCTGGAAGAGATTGCCGACCGCGCTGCGCTCTACAGGCGCCTGCGGATGTACGAGTACATCGACCTGATCCGGGCGCTAAGCGTCTTCCCGGGCCGCAAGATGGTGGTCCTCTTCATGACCGGGCTCCCTGTCGACGAGGACAACGTCGACGTGATGAAGGCACTGGAAGACGAGGCCACTCGAGCGCGAGTGCGCTTCTTTGTGTCGGATGTCTCCGGTCTCTCGGCCACCGCCCCAGGCGGCGATGCGGAGGCCGTGCTGCCTCCGAGTGCCATTGGCCAAGGCCTTGCCGGCGTGCTGTTCGACGCTCCAGCCGCAGGGCGCCAGAACGATCAGGACGGCGTGTGGGAACTAGCGCAGGTGACCGGGGGCAGAGCCGTCCTGAACAGCAATGACTTCGGCGAGGTCTTTGACGTGGTCGAGCGCGAGAGCTGGGGATACTACCTGCTCGGGTACTATCCCGAAGACCGCGAGCAGCGGGGCCGGCTACGAAGAATCAAGGTGCGCGTGAGCGACGGCAGGCTGAAGGTCAGCCACCAGCGCGGGTATTTCGAGGAACGCCAGTTCACCGCAATGACGCGGTCAGAGAAGAATCTGCACCTGCACAAGGCCCTGACGTCTGAGGCGCCACACACCGATCTGCCGATCGTGATCGACTACGAGATGTTCCGGGACTCGACGGGGAAGCCCACGCTCGTGTACTGCGTGGGCCTGCGCTCGAGCGACCTGCCCTCGGCACGACGGGCCAAGTCGGAACAGATCAAGCTGACGGTAGTGGCCCAAGCGGCGGCAAGGCGCGATCCATCCGACCGACCACGCAGCCCAGTGATAGACGAGCGCCAGTTCGAAATGAAGGTGGGCGCGGATGACATGTCCCGACTCAGGGCCAACTCTGCGTCGTGGCTACACTACGGTTCCCAGATTTCCCTTGCTCCTGGCGTCTACGACTGGAGAGTGGTGGTTCGGGACGATCTCTCCGGCTCGCTGGGCAGCTACAGTGCCGCTATCAGGATTCCCGCCAACGCCGATGGCATCGCCGCTAGTACATTGATGCTCACTGGGCGGATCGAGGACACCGGCCAGTCCGGCGGACGACGCCCGGGAAACGCGGCCGAGAGCGTGCTGGTCGCAAAGGGGAGCCAGTTCTTCCCTACAGCGGTGAAGGCGTTCGCCAAGGGGGCCTCGATCTTCCTCCTGTACGACGTGTACAACCTGGACGCAGAGACACTCGCCAGCCCTCCCGGGCCGGCTCTCGCCCTCTACCGCGGGAATCAAAGGGTGGAGCGGATACCTGTCAAGGCCTTCCAGACCGTGTCCGAGCCCGAGGCGCGTCGGGTGCGGTATCTTGCGGCCCTGCAGTCGGCCGACCTTGATCCGGGTGATTACACCCTGGCTGCCCTGCTGCCGCAGTATCGGGGGGACCGGCGAGCCATTGTCAGAGGATTCCAGATCGTCGACCCCGCTGGGGACGAATAGTTCGACTTCGGTGTAACCAGTTCAGCCCTCGAGGCAGGCGAACACTTCCCGATAGAACTCCGGGTGCGACTCCCAAGTCTGTGCACTGACGAGCTTCCCGTCGCGCACGGCTTGCCGCTCGGAGTATCGAGCCCCCGCGCGCTCCGCCTCAGACCGGACGTGCACGTAACAGGTCACGGTCCTGCCCTTAACCAGATCGGCCGCGACGAGGATCTGGATCCCGTGGCAAATCGAGAAAATCGGCTTGCCTTGGTCGGCGAACTCCCGGACGATCTCTACTACCCTCGGGATGTGGCGCAGGAACTCCGGCGCACGACCCCCGAGCATGAGGACGGCGCCGTAGTCAGCGACGTTCACGTCGTCGAAGGCGATGTCCGACGAGAGCCCGTAACCTTGACGCTCGATGTAGGTGTCCCAACCAGGCTCGAAATCATGCATCACCAGATGCAGGCGGCGAACGGAAGTGGCAGCCACGACGGGCTCGTAGCCCGCCTCCTGGAAGCGATGCACGGCGAAGAGCGCCTCGTAGCTCTCGCCGGAGTCACCCGTGATCAGCAGGATCTTGCCAGCCATAAGCCCCAATTCTAGCCCGGCACTTCGGGCAGCGCCTCACAAGTTGCGCAGGAAGTAGTTCTGCTCCCTCTCGCGGCCGACCGTCGTGGGAAGCCCGTGCCCGCATGTCACGGCGATGTCGTCGTCAAGGCACAGCAGCTTGGTCTTGATGGAACCCAATATCTTGCGGTAGTCGCCTCCAGGCAGGTCGGTCCGTCCAATCGAGCCGCGGAATAGGGTGTCGCCAGCCAGCAGCTTGCGCTCCTCGGAGCACAGCAGGCTGACGCTCCCAAGCGTGTGGCCCGGGGTGTGCAGAACGGTAAGGCTGGCACCTGCCGGTCCGAGTGTGTCGCCCTCCGCAAGGGCCGTGTCGATGTCCACGGCTCCCGGATCGCGCATGCCGAGCCACGCCGCCTGCAAGGCCAGGTGCGGGAGCAGCTGGTGGTCGGCCGGATGCATGTAGACCGGCGCGCCCGTCACCGACCGAAGCCGATTCGCGCCGCCGATGTGATCGGCGTGCGCATGGGTTATCACGATCCACTTGACAGCCAAGCCGTGCCGACTGAGGATCGCCCGGATCCGGCGGATGTCGTCGCCCGGGTCCACCACAACCGCCTCTCGGGTCTCCTCGTCACCCCAGATCGAGCAGTTGCACTGCAATGGCCCGACGGCCAGGACCTCGTGGATCATCGCTGGTATGCTACCAATCTCGGTCGTGGGGGCAGTCGAGGCATTCCAACTGGGCGCAGCTTGGGCCGACCTGTCCGACCAGGGCCGGCTGCGGGCCACGGGAGCAGACCGCGTCCGCCTGCTCCACGCAATCTGCAGCAACGACGTGAAGGGGCTTGCTCCCGGTCAGGGCACCTACGCCTTCTTCCTAAGTCCCCAAGGAAAGATCCAAGCCGACAGCCACCTGTTCGTGGCTCCTGACCATGTCTTGGTCGTGTGCGACTCGGCCGTTCGCCAGAGCCTACGGGATCACGTCGAGAGCTACATCATCATGGACGACGTCGATCTGGAGGACGTCTCAGGGCAGCTGGCGGTGACGGGTTTGGCCGGCCCCCATGCGGCACGTCTCCTTTCCTCGGTGGGCGCAGCGCCACCAAGCTCCAAACTGCAGTCGTCCTCGTTCGCAGCAGGCCTTGTAAGGCGGGCGCCGGTGGGCGGCCACGATGGATTTTGGATCGAGACCCCGCCCGGCGATGCGCCGGATCTCCGGGAGCGCCTGGAGCGGCTCGGGGCGATACGGGCCAGCGCAGAAGCGCGCGACATCGCCAGGGTGCGGAGACGGGTGCCCCGGTTCGGTTTGGACTTCGGCCCGGACTGCATTCCGCACGAGACGCAGGTGTTTTCGGCGGTCTCGTTCACCAAGGGCTGCTATACCGGCCAAGAGATCGTTGAGCGGGTTCGCTCGCGCGGTCGTGTGAGGAGGCTTCTGGTGGCTGTCGACCTGGAGTCTCCCGAAGCACCGACAGACCGGAGAGTCATTCACGACGGCAAGGCCGTCGGATCGCTCACGTCGCTCTTCCCGATCTCCACAGATAGCCGCAAGTGGGCGGGCTTTGCGATGGTGCGCAGGGCTGCAGCAGCAGCGGGCACGGGTGTGACAATCGGAACTGGCACAGCGACAATCGCCGCGATTTCGGCACCCTGACGTTGTGGGCGCGCTGGGGCGCGCGATTGCGGCCACCCGGGAATCGAGGCCGCTGTTCCCCGGCGCTATCATGACGGCAGACCTGCCCCATGTACGAGTGCAGCTCAGCTACACATGTCGGTCTGGTCCGCGCCAATAACGAGGACTGCTGCGACACGCTGCCGGAGTTGGGCCTATTCGTCGTCGCGGACGGGCTGGGCGGAGCCGCTGGCGGCGAGCGCGCCTCCCGGCTCACGGTCTCGACGGTCGTGGACGCCGCGCGCGAGGCTGGGGACGACCTGTGTGCGCAAACCATCTATGACGCAGTCGAGCTCGCAAACAGACGCATCTGGTACGAGTCCGAAAACGACATCGCTCTTGACGGGATGGGTACTACCATCACGGCGGCGCTTCTGCATGGCCATGCCGTGGACATCGTCAACGCGGGAGACAGCCGGGCGTACCGCTTCCGCGAGGGACGCCTGGAGCGTCTCACCAGCGATCACACCTGGGTGCGCGATCTGGCCGAGGGTACAGGGCGCAGTGAGGAGGAGTTCCGGAACCACCCGATGCGGCACATGCTCACCAAGGCTGTCGGGGCCGAGAGCAAGGTTAATGCGGACAGGATTCGGTGGGATTTCGAGCCCGGCGACATATTGCTGCTGAGCAGCGACGGCCTGCACGGATTCGTACCCGCCGGGAGGATCTCGAGAGTGCTCGCCGCGGAAGGGACGCTGGAAGAAAAGGCCCTCAAGCTGATTGACGAGGCACTGGGGGAGGGGGCACCCGACAACGTCACGGTCGTGCTTGTCGGTCATGGCAGCTCGGAATGACGCACCTGTAATTAGGTCAACTCCTGGAATCGGTCGGTCAGGCTGTCGATTCGTTCCATATCAAGCCCATAACCCAGCCCGGGCCCGCCGGGAGGGACGATCGTCCCGCAAGAGTCGACCTCCACCGCCGGGCTGATGACATCCCTGGACCAGTAGCGCTTCGACGCCGATACGTCTCCCGGCAGGACAAAGCCCTCCAGCGTCGAGAGCGCGATGTTGTGGGCTCGGCCGATACCCGACTCCAGCATCCCCCCGCACCAGACAGGGATGCCGGCCTCACGGCACACGCCGTGCACCTCCATCGCCCCTCCAAACCCTCCCACACGGCCCAGCTTGATATTGATCACTTGGCAGGCCTGGATGCGGATGGCCTGCTCCGCGTGCCGGGCGCTGCGAATGCACTCGTCGAGACAGATCGGAGTCCTCAGGCGCCGCTGCAGCTCCGCGTGGTCGATCAGGTCATCATGCGGCAGCGGCTGCTCCAGCATCATCAGCCCAAATTCGTCCAACGCCGCCAAGTGCGGGGCATCGGCGAGCGTGTAAGCCGAGTTCGCGTCCGCCATCAGTGGGATCTTCGGAAAGCACCGGCGCACCTCCCTAATGACTTCGACATCCCAGCCGGGCTTGATCTTGATCTTGATCCGTCGGTAGCCAGCGCGGACCTCCCGGTCGACGAGCTCCAAGAGCTCGTCGAGCGAGGCTTGTATTCCGATTGACACGCCGCATTCGATCCGGCGGCGCGTTCCGCCGATGTGGCGCCAGAGCGGACGCCCCAGCTTGCGAGCTTCCAACTCCCAGCACGCAGCCTCCAGGCCGCCCAGCGCCATCCTATGGCCCCGAACGGCGGTAGTCAGTCCCGCCACCGCTCGCGCCGACGAGATCTGGGTTCCCAGCACCCGGGGAGCGGCGAACCCGGTCAGCACCAGCCACGCCGAGTCCACCCACTCCTCGTTGTAGAACGGCCGCTCTCCGCATGTGACCTCACCCCAGCCGATGGCCCCGTCGGAATCTTCCACCTCCACCAGCAGGATTCTTCGATGTGTGGTCTTCCCGAAGCTGGTCTCGAAGGGCAGGACCAGCGGGATCCGGATCTGGCGGAGCGAAATCCGGGACAGCCTCATCGCGTCCTCCGCCGACGCTGGCAGCGGGGGCAATAGTGCGTTCCGCGCTGCGCCAAGACAATGCGCCGCAGCGCGGTCCCGCAGCGTACACAGGGACTGCCGTGCTTGCCATAGACCTGAGTCTGCAGCTGGAAGTAGCCCCGTGAGCCCCGTCCGTCGACATAGTTCGAGATGCTGGAACCGCCGGCTTCGATGGCCTCACTCAGGACCCTCTGGATTGCGCCGTGCAGCGCCCGGGCCTTGCGGGGGCCGACACTCGATGCGGGCACCTCGGGATGCAGGCGCGCACGGAAGAGCGCCTCATCGGCGTAGATGTTTCCGAGTCCGCGCAGGAATCCTTGATCCAGCAGCAGGGGCTTCAGCCGCATCGTCCGCTTCCCGAGCCGCGTCGCGAATTCGGATGGCGAGATCTCGAGCGGCTCCGGCCCAAGCCGCTCGAGGCGCTCCGGCAGGCTGGGTGACCATTCCCACTTCCCAAACTTGCGGACATCATTGAATTCAACGGTCGAGCCGCCCGAGAGCAGCATCTCCGCTCTCGTGTAGGGGCCCGGCTCTCCATTCAGCAGCAAGTTGCCCGTCATGCGCAGGTGGATGGTCAGATAGGACTTCTTCCCGCCTTTCTGCAGTCGGAACAGCAGATACTTGCCCCGACGGTCCAAGGATTCGATCCGCTGGCCGGCCAACCGCTCCGCAGTATCAGCGGGGTCTCCGACGCAGGTGCGCGCCCAGTGGAACACAACCGTCTCGATCCGGCGGCCCTCAATGTGGGGGGCCAGTGTGCGCCGGACTGTCTCGACTTCTGGGAGCTCTGGCATTTCCTGGCTGCTGGGCCGAGTGGCGTTAGGACTCCTGGCCAACGATGGCGGGCAGAACGTCGCCAATCTCACCCCTGACGACCGCATCGGCGATCTCGTCCACGGGCGTAGGCTCCCGGTTGACGATCACCAGGCGCGCACCGTTGTACTTCGCGACCCGCGGGATCGACGCGGCCGGCTCGACCACCAATGACGAGCCGACTGCCAACAGCAGGTCGCAGCTCTCCGCTTCACTCTGTGCCCGGCGGAGCACGGCAGATGACAGCGGCTGCCCGAATGAGATCGTGGCCGGCTTGAGAAAGCCGCCGCACTTGAGGCAGCGGGGAGCGCGCTCGCCCGCTTCCACCCGCTCGCAGGCCTCGTCAGACGTGATGCGGTCCCCGCACGAGAGGCACGCGGCCTCGGTTGTCGTGCCGTGGAGTTCCAGAACGGCTTGCCGTGGCAGGCCGGATGTCTGGTGCAATCCATCGATGTTCTGCGTGATCAGCACGGAAAGCTTGCCCAGACTGTGCAAGCGCACGAATGCGGCGTGGCCCGCATTGGGGCGCGCGGCGCGCATGGCCGGCCAGGCCTCCACCTTCTGCCGCCAGTACTCGACCCTGCCCTCCTCTGAGGTGAGGAACTCCTCGAAGTCGACCATTCGATTGCGCGCCCACACCCCGCCGGGGCTGCGAAAGTCCGGGATTCCGGATTCCGTGGAGATCCCCGCCCCGGTGAAGCCCACGATGCGTTGAGCGCCGGTGACCCAAGCTTGAACGGTCTGCAGGTCCACGGCGGAATACTAGCACGCGTCCAATCGCCCAAGCGCGACGGGCTAGGATGGTTGCATTCGGAGGAGCAGGTGTTTCCATTTCGCGGCGTGGACTTCATGCGATTCGACTCGCTTCTCAGCGAGGAAGAGCTCTTGGTGCGCCGGACTGCGCGCCAGTTCGTCGAGGACCGCTTCATCCCCGTGATCACTCGGCACTTCCAAGAGGGCACGTTCCCAACCGAGCTCACCCGCCCGATCGCCAACCTCGGCTTCTTTGGCGCCAACTTGGACGGGTACGGCTGCGCGGGCCTCAGCGAGGTCGAGTACGGGCTGGTCATGCAGGAGCTGGAGCGCGGCGACACCGCTCTGCGGAGCTTCGTCTCAGTCCAGAGCAGTCTCACAATGTTCGCGATCCATTCATACGGGTCTGACGAGCAAAAGGACCGCTGGCTGCCTGCAATGCAGCGCGGCGAGGCGATGGGATGTTTCGCGCTGACAGAGCCGAACTTCGGCTCGAACCCTTCCGGGATGCTGACACGGGCCGTGCGTGACGGTGACAGCTACGTGGTCAACGGGGAGAAGACTTGGATCACCAACGGCAGCCTCGCCGACGTAGCGGTCGTGTGGGCGAAGCTCGATGCGAGCGACAAGATCCAAGGCTTCTTGGTGGAGACCGACCGGCCCGGGTTCTCGGCTGTGGACCTGCACAACAAGCTTTCGATGCGGGCTTCAACTACTTCCAGCATCGGGCTATCCAACGTGAGGATCCCGGCCTCGAACACGCTGCCCTCTGCGCGGGGGCTGAAGGCCGCCTTGGGTTGCCTGACCAACGCGCGCCTGGGAATTGCGTGGGGTACGATCGGTGCAGCAATGGCGTGCTACGACTGCGCACGCCAGTACACCATCCTGCGCAAGCAGTTCGGCGACCGGCCGATCGCCTCTCACCAGTTGGTACAGGCCGAACTGGCGTGGATGATCACTGAGATCACCAAGGCCCAGTTCGTCACGCTCCACGCCTCACGCCTCAAGGACGCGGGGCAGCTCAGCCACGTGCACGTCTCGATGATCAAGCGCAGCAATGCCGAGATGGCACTCGAAGTCGCTAGGCGGGCCCGCGACCTGCTAGGCGCCAACGGGATCACGGACGAGTATCCGATCTTCCGGCACATGTGCAATCTCGAGACAGTCAAGACCTACGAGGGAACGCACAACATCCACACCTTGGTCCTCGGCGCACACGTGACGGGGATTCCCGCGTTCACGTAGTGGGCGGCGGCCCGCCGAGGGCACTGTGCTCACCGATATGTGGCGTCATTCACTATGGCTCCAGATGCAGACCTCAGTCGCCGCACGGGAGCGCGTGATTAACATTAAGGGATGCCAGACTCCGAAGGCCCACGGTCCGGCTCAATCGCCGAGCACTCCATCAAGAGGCGCAACTTCCTGCGGTCCGCTGGCGCCGCAACTCTGACCGCGGTTTCTGCGTCCCGGGTGGCCGGCGCCAACTCTAGGCTTCGCGTTGCATTGGTGGGATGCGGAGGTCGGGGCCGCAGCGTCGCAACCAAGATTGCGGCAGTGGACGGCGTCGAGTACACCTACTTCTGCGACGTCTACGACCCTCAAGCGGAATCTGCCCGCGAGGCGCTGGCGGGCGGAAAGGGCAAGACCGGTCGGGACTATCGGCAAGTCATTGACGACCCGGACATCGACGCCGTGCACATCGCAACGCCCGATCACTGGCACGCCCTTCCAGCAGTGGATGCGATCCGCGCGGGCAAGCACGTCTATGTCGAGAAGCCGCTGGGCCACAACGTGCTTGAAGGCAAGGCGATGGTCAAGGCTGCAACGGAGTCCAAGGCGGTCTTCTTGACCGGCACGCAGCACCGCTCCGCGCCACACTTTGCGGAGGCCGCGAAACTCGTTCAAGGAGGAGCGCTGAGCGACGTGCACTTCGTGCGGGTCTGGAACTACGCCAACCTGATGCCCGTCGGCCCGGGGCGGATTCCCGATTCCGACCCTCCGGAAGGCTTGGACTGGGACTCCTACCTTGGCCCAGCACCGTGGGTGCCCTTCAACAAGATGCGGTTCTTGAGGACGTACCGGTTCTTCTACGACTACGCCGGCGGTTGGATCACGGACTTCGGCACGCACAGGTTCGACACGGTCCACCAGATCATGGGCAAGGAGGCCCCGACGTCCGTGGTGGCCACCGGAGGCAGGTTCGCGGTGGGCGGGATGGGCGACCAGCCCGACCTGCTGCAAGTGACGTTCGAGTACCCGGGGTTCATCCTCAGCTACGAGACCTGCAACACAAACTCGTTCGGCAGCATCGGCCGACTCACGCCGGGCATGCCCCTGCACGGCGCGCGCGGGCCCGAGAACAGGCCCAACGGAATGGCCTTCTACGGAAGCAATGGCACGCTCATCGCGGACCGGCTGGGTTACGAGATCATCCCCGAGAGCGGTGCATACGGCGGTTCGCTCGCGGGCGGGGCGCCCTTCTCCCCGAGCAAGCTCGAGCGTGCCAGAAAGTCGGGCCCGGAACCTTCTGCACTGCATGCGGAGCACTTTGTGCGCTGCGTTCGCGACGGGGAGGCGCCGCGGTGCGACGCCGCCACTGGCCATCGGTCCTCACTGGTGGCCCACCTTGGGAACATTGCCTACCAAGCCGGCCGCAGGCTTGCTTGGGATGCCGACCGGGAGGACTTCGTCAACGATGCGGAAGCCTCTCGAATGCTCGGCCGCAAGGCTCGCAAGCCTTGGGACGCGATCAGCCTGTAGTCTGGCCGCCCGAAACAGTTGCGGCCCCCGAACACAGGGTCCGGGGGCCGCGGGCTGGCTGCCGTTGACCGGCCTCAGAAGATGAACTTGAGGCCGAACTGCAGGTTGCGCGGCCTACCAGCGCTCGTGATGCGGCCGAAGTTGTTGTTGCCGACCTCCGAGTTGGGGAAGTTGAAGATCGGCGTGTTCGTGAAGTTGAAGCTCTCAAAGCGGAACTGAAGCATGTCGCCCTCCGTGATCTTGAAGGTCTTGTACACGGCGAAGTCCCAGTTCGCGACCCCGGGTCCGATCAGAATGTTGCGCCCGGCGTTCCCGTACTCGTAGTCGTTGTTGCGCACGAATGCGTCGGTGTTGAACCACCGCTCGGGATCACGCTGGCCTCCCGGGAGGTGTGGGCTGGTCCCCGCCACCACGTTCGGGCGGCTGAAGTTCCCGTTGTTCGCCGGGTTTCCGCGCACCCTCAATCCAAACGGGCGACCCGCGGCAATCGAGACGATTCCGGCTACGGTCCAACCTCCCAGCACGGCATCCTGAGCACGGCCCCACGAAGTTCCCCAGCGGCGGCCCTGTCCCCACGGCAGGTCATAGATGTAGCTGCTGACGAAGCTGTGCGAGCGGTGCTGATTGTCAAGGCTGCGCTCGGCCGCACGGTTCAGGGGGTTCTGGATACCGCTGTTCGGGGCATTCCCCGAACCCGAGAAGCCAGGCACGTCCCCAATGTTCTTGGACCACACGTGCGCCGCGAGCAGCGTGAAACCGTTGGAGTACCGGCGCTCGATGCGCGTCTGGAAGGAGTGGAACAGGGAGTTGCCGTTGAACTCGTGGCGGTTCATCGCGGCGAGCGGGCCGACAACGATGTCGGTGCCCGGGAAGACCGCGCTCGTGTACCGGCGCCTCGGATTGATGTTGCCGGGGCCGGGCAGGGCGTAGTTGCCGTCGATGCGGTTCACCAGATGCTGTGCCTTTGTTCCGTAGTAGCCGATCTCCCAAACGGTGTTGGCGCCTAGGGACTGCTGGATGTTGAAGTTCCACTGCTGCGAGATGGGCCACGGCGGGTCGCGCTCGAACGAGGAGAAACGGAGGGCAACGGCCCGCTCGGGGGTTACCACGCCATCGGGCACGCCCGTCCGCAGCAGCACGGCTGGATTGATGCTGTCGGTCGAGATCTGCGACTTGATGTGGAAGGGCGGATTCGTCTCCAAGAACTGGCCGCCACCGGTCCCCTCGTAGTTCGCGTAGAAGATGCCGTACCCGCCACGGAGGACCGTGCCATCGAGAACCCTGTAGGCGAACCCGAACCGCGGGGCGAAATTGTTCAGGTCCGGATCGAGCGTGGCCCGCGACGCAATACTGTCGTTGGAGGGCAGGAAGAATGTCGGGTTGGCCGGATCCGTGTCAATGTCGAAGTTCGAAATGCCGTTGTCCTTGTCGTACCAAGGCATGTTGTGCTCGTAGCGCAGGCCGAGATTCAGGGTGAGCCTGTCGTTGACGCGCCACTCATCCTGAATGTAGAAATGCTGCCACGGCGAGCGGAGGTTCATGTAGACGGAGTTGGAGATGTCCGTGCGGAACGGTATCCCGAGCAAGAAGTCGGCCACAGGTCGGCCTCCCCTGCCCCCCTCTATGTTCTGCGTCTGCCTCGAGAAGTTCCCATTGAAAACGAACTGGCCGAGCTCCTGCTGCGGGTTGGTCAGGTAGCTCTGCAGCAGCTGCAGCGAATAGCCGAACTTCACGCTGTGGCGGCCCTTGGTCCAATTCGTGTCGATGTTGAGCTGCCGGTTCTGGGAGTCGATCAAATTGGGGGTGAAGTTCGAAGTCCCGACCGGGCGCATGCCGCTGATTGCGAATCTGGCCGACCCATTGAGGGATTGGTTGACGCCGGTCAGCCCGAGCTCCTGGTTGAGGTTGCTGGCCGCAAGGGCTTGCCGGTTCGTGTAGATTCGGTTCCAGCCGAGCTTTACGGTCGTGATCAGCGTCGGAGTGAAGATGTGGTTCCAGCCCACGGCGAAGTTCTGACCGCGGTGGTTGAACTCCGTGCCGTCACCGTCCTGCAGCGACGGGAAACGGATCGGTGAGGGCACGTAGCTGTCCTGCTGGCTGTAGCGCCCGAAGATGTTGTCGCTGGCGCTGATGATCTGGTCCACTCTGACGTCCCACTTGTCGTCGTCCTCCTTGTCCGGGGCCGCTGTGCGCCAGTTGCGCGTCAGCCCTGGGGTGTTTGGAGCGGGGTAGAATGCGCTCGCGCCTCGGGCGACTGGGTCGATGCGATCGGTTGGAATCGTGTTGTTCGGGAATGGATCCCTGAGATTGGCCGCGCTGTCATACGTCGCGGGGTCGTAGATCGTCTGCGGGACTCCGCTGAAGTTGCCGGCGAGCTGATCCTGTGTGGGGATGGTCTCCACGAAAGTCGCCGACTCGCGGATGCGGGTGCCCTCGAAGTCCGTGAAGAAAAACGTCGAGTTGCGCCGTATCGGGCCCCCGACCGAGTACCCAAACTGATTTCGCTTGAACGGCGGCTTGGGGGAGTCCGGATCGTCGAAGAAGTTCTTGGCGTCCAGCACGTCGTTGCGCAGGAACTCGAAAACAGTCCCATGGAACTCGTTGGTGCCTGACTTGATCGAGACGTTGACAGTGCCTCCCAGCGCCCTGCCCGACTCCGCGCTGTAGGCGTTCGTCGAGATCTTGAATTCCTCGATGGCGTCGACGGAAGGCTTGACGACCTCGGCCCTGCGGCCCTGTGCGGCGATCTGCAGCCCGTTGTTGTCCACGCCGTCGAGCGTGTAGTTGTTCTGGGTGGTTCTCTGACCGCCGGCACTGTAGCCGCCAAAGCGTCCGCCGATCGGACGAATGGCGCCGGCCGAGAGAAGTGCGAGCTGGATGTAGTCGCGACCGTTCAGCGGCATGTCGACGATGCGCTGGTTGTTGATCACCTGGCCTTGCGTGGCCTCCGTCGTCTCGAGCAGCACTGCGTCGGCCGTCACGTCGACAACCTCGGTCAGATCCCCGATCTCAAGGACGACGTCGATCACGGCCGTCTCCTGAAGCTCAAGGTTGACGCCCGAACGCACCGATCGCTTGAATCCGTCCGCCTCGTATTCGACACGGTACTCGCCAATGCGCAGCGGTATTGAGCGATACAGCCCGTCTGCGCTGGTCGAGACCTCAAACTGTTGCCCGGTCGCGACGTGCACGAACCGGACAGTCGCCCCGGGAATCACAGCCCCGGTGGCGTCGCCCACTACACCTTGAATGCGCGCCGACTCGATCTGGCCGAACGACGCTGTCGCGGAGAGCGCTATCGCAGCTACGAGCGCGAGAGCCACCCTCATCCTTCCTTTCGTCATGGTGCTACCTCCTATTCAAACCTCGGGGCACTGGAGAATATACCGATGCCCGCAACCAAGACCCCCTACAGGCTACCGGAACAGCCACGTCGGCACAACCGGACCGGGAATCAGGCTTGCCCATCCTTGTTGGAGCACATGGCGGTCTGCGGACTGAATGACGACGAGCCCGCCCGTCTTCGGCATGGTGCGCGTGCGTGGCACTGGCACTAGAACGTAGGTAGCGCTGTATTCCCGCGCGGCTCTCAGGTCTCAAGATCGAACAAGTCCAGCCCAATGGCCCGACCCGCCACCGCCATTCTCTGGTCGTGGGTTGCTAGGGCTCTTCGCTGAACCCGAGCGCGCAGGAAGTCGCACGTCGCGAACTGCAGCGTGGCAAGAATGCGAACGGGTCCGGGAAGCGTACCAAAGCGCGGTCAAGCATTGCCGGTGCCAGCTCTACGAGCGCAATTCTGACGAGGACCGCCCCTGCGGTCCCACCGTGAATGTCCGCCAAGTGGCGAGCATGAGTCCGGAGCGAGGTCTCATACCCAAGCAGCCTGCTCGCGACGAGCGATCATTTTCGAATCGCGCTGGTAGGTCTGCGGCCCTCGGCCAAGAGGCGAGCGAGGACTACGGACGTGTCAGCGTAAATCAGCAATCGCTCCGGTCTCCCGCCAGTTCGGGGAGGATCTCGCTCAGTGGCGCCACCGGGGCGGGTGGGGATGGCACCTCCCCAGGTGGGAGTGCAGGTGGCGAGATCCATCCCTGTCGCACGGCGTCGGCCAGCGTCGCGTCTGCCAAGATTCGGCTCCTAGACGCCCGCGGAGGCCCGATCTCGGCAATGACTCCGGTGCGGTCGGTGATCAGAACTGTCTCCCCTGAAGCCGCCAGCCGCACATACTCGCTCAGGCGACTTCTTAGAGCTTCGATTCCTATAGCCCGCACGCAATGATGGTAGCTACTAGTAGGAACTTCGTCGACGGCCGACGCCAAGGTGACGGACTCTTGGCGCTTGGGGACATGCCGGTGGCGGTGGACAGCCCAATGGTGCGGCTAGGGACGGTGGAAGAGCGGCAGAGGTGAAGGGACGGGGCAGCAGTCCGATGTTGCCGGCACGTGAGATTCACGCATCGGCGCCGAGCATCAGCGTCTCCGGCCGTCTGGCGGCAGGCACGGGCAACACAGCCTCGGCCACACGATGGTTCCCCTGTCCCTGTTGCGACCCGCTGCAGGGAATGCTCAGGCCAGCGCGTTCAGCCCACGGGCGACGGACTCGCCGGCACGACGACGCCGAATAGGTCGCGCATGTCCCCCACCATGATGTCCGCCTGATGGCGTTCGAAGTCCCCTGGCCTGAGCCCGTAGAGCACACCCGCGCACTGAGTCCCAGCGTTGCGGGCCGTCAGTACGTCCACCGAGCTGTCTCCGACCATCAGGGTCTCCGAAGGCCCGGAGCCAAGCTCGCGCATGAGCCGCAGCAATCCGTACGGGTCGGGCTTCTTGGTGGAGAAGCTGTTCCCTCCGTAGATCCGCGCGAACCACCCTCCCAATCCGAGCCCGGCGAGCAGGTCTCGGCTGAAACGCTCCGGCTTGTTCGTGAGAACGGCCATCGTCACACCGATTCGCCGCCACTCAGACAGTGCCTCCTCTACGCCGTCGTAGAGACAGGTGTTGTCCAGCATATGCACGTAGTAGTACCGAAGGAAGAAGGCCAGTCCCGAGCGCACGTCCGGCTCACTCGCGGTCGGACCCAAGGCGCGGCGCACGAGCATCTCCGCTCCGTTGCCGACATACGAGGAGATGGTCTCCACGTCCAAAGGGCCAAGCCCTGCGTTCGCGCGCGTGGCATTGACCGAGAGCGCCAAGTCGAGGGTCGAATTGATCAGAGTTCCGTCTAGGTCAAAGACCAGCAGCTTGACACGGAGCGGCACGTGCAAGCCGCCCTAGAGCCCGACGACGGCCGAGATGTGGTGCCTCAGCTCGGCGAAGATGTCGTCCGGGGAGCGGGTCGCGTCCACGGTCGTGAAGCCGTACTTCTCCGCAAATCCGTCCAGCACTTCGATCAGCTTGCCCTGATACCGAACGAAGCTCCGGAATCGGTTGGAGCCGTAGGGGACGTCCATTCCGCTCTCCCAGTATTCGAAGTAGCGGCGTCCCCGGACCGTGCGAGCCACGATCTCGTCGACGCTGGGGCGCATGTACAGGACCGTGTGGGGAACGAGCGAACAGCCCCCTACTCTCTCGAGCCACTCGGAGTCCAGATTGCGCGCCACAGACCGGGCCACCACAGAGTAGAAGTAGCGGTCCGTGATGACAACGAAACCGGCACGGAGCGCCGGGATGATCACATGCTCCAGCCTGTCGGCGAAGTCCGACATGTAGAACAGGCTCATCGTGAGCGGTCCCAAAGTGTGACCTGTCTTGGCCCGCTGGATGCCGTCCTTCGTCAGGGCAGACCTCGCCAGCCCGGTATCGACAACCGCGTGCCCGCTGGCTTCAAGCCAGTTCCGGATGCGCTCAACCTGGGTCGTCCGCCCCACAGAGTCCGGGCCCTCGATCGCGATCAGCTTGCCCTGCAGGTCGCTGGGATCGATGCCTGGCAGCGGATCGCTGTAGAACGTGAGGGGCTTCAGGTCTCTCATGGGTCGATGGCTAGCGGGAAACGCGCAATATGTCGTTCTCCAGAGCGTCCCCGATCGTGTTCATCACGACCTGACGAACTTCTTTCTGCTGTTCCTGGATCGACCGCGTTGCGTCGATCACATTGAAGCCCATCTCCTTCGACATGGACTCGTACTGCTTGCGGATCCGCTTCTGGAACAGCCCGAAGCTCTTGCGGATGTTCGAGCTGAGGTTCAGGTCCATTCCGGCCTCGTAGTACTTCAGGGAAGCCCGCCCCCGCAGGATCCGGTCCAGCGCAACACTGAGGGGCACGCGGAAATAGAAGGCTATGTCGGGCTTGACCGCAAAGCGGTACAGGTTGCGGACCCATTCCGGGCCCACGCCGCGGGCCACGTCTCGCGCAAACGCGGTGTAGGCGTATCGGTCCGCGCAGACGACGGCGCCGGCCTCAAGCATCGGCAGAATATGGCGCTCGAGACGGTCGGCAAAATCCGTCGCATGGACCAAGCTGAAGGTCGTCGGCGTGAACATCTGCTTCTTCTTGCCGCGCTTTGTCGTGCCGCGGACGATCGGTGAAGAATTCCACTCGCTGAAGGAGACGACCAGACCCAACGACCGGAGCCACTGGTTCAGCAGCGCCAGCTGCGTGGACTTGCCCGAGCCGTCGATCCCCTCGACGATGATCAGCTTGCCGCGGTACGTGTTTGGCAAGAATTGGGCCATGGAAATCGCACGCCAAGTGTAGCACCGAGACAGAGTCCCCAAAGTGCGGCCCGGCGCTCGCGAGCGTATCGGGAAGGGGTGTGAGCGGGCAGCCCAGCCTGTACGATTGGATCAATGCTCCGAGCGCGAATGAACGCACTGTACCGCCAGAACCGCGAGTCCTACAGCCATCAAGACCTGGAGACGTTTGCCGAGTTCAAGGCGGGACTCAACAGTGGCACGATCCGCGCCGCCGAGCCCGACGGCGAGGCTCAGCCGCAAGGCTGGCGGGTCAACGCATGGGTGAAGCGCGGAATCCTGGTCGGATTCCGGCTCGGCCGCAGCGTGGACATGTCCGACGCGGGCAGCCGATTCCGCTTCATCGACAAGTCCACCTACCCGCCACGGGGCCTTTCCCTTGACGACAGCGTCAGGGTCGTTCCGGGGGGCTCGAGCCTGCGCGACGGCTGCTATCTGGGCCGGAGCGTGACTTGCATGCCGCCGATGTACGTCAATGTCGGCGCCTACGTGGACGACGGAACAATGGTGGACTCGCACGCGCTCGTGGGCAGCTGCGCCCAGATCGGCAAGAACTGCCAC
>JAJDWM010000009.1 GCA_022825595.1 Bryobacterales bacterium
GGCAGTGCACGATTCGTTGCGGGCTGAGGGCGAAGAGCGTGGGCTCGAGCGAGAGCGGCAATTGCTGGTGCGCCTGACCAAGTGGAAGTTCAGAGACCATGTGGCAGCGCCTTTCGCGGCGCTGCTGGCCGGAATCGGCGATTCTGACCGATTGGACGATGTCGGCGAATGGTTCGTCGATTGCGCAACCGGCAGCGAACTCCTCGCACATCTCCAAGGAATCGAGTAGCCGAGCCATTCGCTTGTCGCAGGGTCGTTGCGGCAAACGACCGGTCTTGGCGTGCCCATCACGATTCCCATGCCACAACAGAACGGTCGTGCGAATTCGTACCAGTGCTACCGCAAGCCGTCTATCACGGTTCGAGTGGTACGGGAGGCGTGTACACGAGATCCATCCTCAAGCGGTGAGGAATCCGATAGGCGGACAAGCTGGAGGCGAACCGGCGAGCTGTGCAGTGCTGAGTCGGAGGAGGGGACGATCGCTCCCTGAGGGTGCTGAATGAATTCGCAACCTCGTCTATGACCCTTGGGCGGGCAACCGTCCGGAGCGGTAGTGGTTCCACTGAGATCGCAGCACTCTGCGGAATGACCCAGCAGGTCGTAGTATCGGCACTGGCATTCCCCAATTGGTCCCACAGGGCCGTGTGAAGCGTGAGATTTCCAGTCAGGAAGGCCTAGCCTGGAACTCGGGGCCTGCATGCCACGGCGCAAGTTGGGCCCTCCATTGGATTCTGGCTGTCACCCGCAGCTACCTCCGAACTGCGTCCGATGATTGGAGCGGCGATTGGCCGCTCCCCGGGGAGTGGTGCGCTCCAATCACGCCCAACGGGCGGCAACAGCGTGCCGGACTTGCCTGCCCAGCCGTCACCGTTGCCGAAGCCCGCCTCTGGCAGCACGACAGCATGCACAACCGTCCGACTCCGATTCCAGACTTGCCGATCTTCCGCAAAGGGGTCCGACAACGGAATGGACCTGCCAACAACACAATGAACGCTCCCCCGAAGGTCTCGGCCTCCGTGCGATAAAGAAGGAGATGCCCGAATTCCGGAAAGCGCTGCTGCGTCGAGCCGCGCCCGTCCGCTTGCTGCTGATGGATTGCGACGGCGTGCTGACCGACGGCACCGTGTTCTTTCTCACAACACCGGACGGGTCGGTGGCGGAGACCAAGGGTTTCGACTGCCACGACGGCATCGCGTTACGGTGGGTCCGCGACGTCGGGATCGACACAGGCATCATCACAGGCCGCGGAGGCCTCGCCGTTCAAGTCCGGGCACGGTCGCTGGACATGCGCTATCTGGTCGAGGGGCGCACAGACAAGGTTGAGTGTTTCGAGGAGATCCTCCAGAATGCCGGCCTCAAGGCGTCACAAGTGGCCTACGTCGGCGACGATCTGCCGGACGTGCCGCTGCTGCGGCGGGCGGGCCTCTCCGTTGCCCCGGCGAACGCCCGCCCCGAAGCCCGCGAAGCGGCTCACTGGATCACGCCTTCCCGAGGTGGCCGCGGAGCGGTGCGTGACGCCATCGAGCTCATCCTTACTGCACAAGGTCACTGGCAAGGCATCTTGGACCGCTACATGTCGTAGGAGGCGCGCTCCTAATACGACATCTCGACGCAATCAGTGGTCGGTGAGGGTAGGCACGTCAGGCTTTTTCAGCGGTTGTGGGTCGGGCAAGGGCTTGCGGGGCAACAGGTCTTCAGCATTGGCAGCGTTGTAAACGAATGAAGCCACGATGATCGAGGCTTGGATCAGGTCGGCCGCCTGGGCGCGGTCATAGCCGTCCATGTTCGAGTGATGTGTCCGGGTCTCGTACTCGATGCGGTCCTGAATGAATTGGAAGCCTGGGAGCCCAACGGCATCGAACGAGAGGTGGTCGGTGCCCCCGGTGCTCCGGATACTCAACGTCGTGGCACCCATGTCCCGGAAGGGTGCCAACCACTGAGAGAAGATCGGCCGCACCCTATCGTTTCCCTGAAGGTAGACGCCCCTGATCTTGCCGGTGCCGTTGTCGAGATTGAAGTACGCAGAGAACTTGGCATGCCGGTCGGTCAGCTCCATCGTCTCGGGATTGCCGAAGTGCTCCTTGACGTACGCCTTAGACCCGAGCAGCCCCTGCTCTTCCCCGCCCCATAGAACGATCCGCACGGTCCTTTCGAGCGGAAGGTCGAGGACCTTCAGGATTCGTACCGCCTCCATCATCACCGCACACCCCGCACCGTTATCCGTGGCCCCCAGAGCCGCAGCAGTGGAATCGAGGTGACCACCCAGCATGACCAGTTCATCGGGCTTGTCCGAACCTGGAATCTCGGCGACGACATTGATAGAGTCCAGGTCCTCCCGAAAAATGGTGGTGCGCACCTCGACTTGCACCTCAGCTCCTACACGCCGCTCGACCAACCGGTAGATCCGGTTGTAGTGCTCGGGCGTCAGGGCGATTGACGGAGGAGGCAGAGCATCCTCTACATGGCGCCCGCCAGCCCGTGGCGGAAACACGGTGCCGGCGTCTCCGCGCGAGGCTGGGTGAATCACCAAGGTCACACCCTCACTGACCAGGAATTCATTCAGCTTGGACTGAATCCTCCGGCGCTCCTTCGTTCGGTCCTCGCTGAACCAGCGTGGGGCCTTCATGAAGAAGTTTCGCCGGCTCTCCGGATCCTCGGGAATCACGAGCTCGGGGTCCAGATAGTCGATGGGAGGGGACATCTCGCGCGCCTTGGCCAGTTCCTGCAGGTCTGCG
>JAJDWM010000796.1 GCA_022825595.1 Bryobacterales bacterium
CCCGACGAGGAGGGCATGTCGGTGCTGGACGCGCTGGTGTGGGTGCGCGGCCACGTGGACTCCAGCCACGCGTTCCGCTACGGCTGCGTCAACGCCAACGCCTGCAAGACCTGCATGGCGCTGGTGGACGGCCAGGTCGCCTACATGTGCACCGCCCGTCTTGCGCCGGAGGGCGGCAAGGTGGAGCCCTTGCCCAAGCGGACGCTGATCCGGGACCTGGTGACCGACACGGTGCCCGACGACGAGAAGCTGGCCACGCCGTCCCGGCGGGACTGAGGACATGGACGAGCACACCTTCGACCTGGTGGTCATCGGCAGCGGCCCCGCCGGCCAAAAGGGCGCCATCGCCGCCGCGAAGATGGGCAAGCGTGTCGCCGTCATCGACCGCCAGGACATGCTCGGCGGCGTGTGCCTGCACGCCGGCACCATCCCCAGCAAGACACTGCGCCTGGCGGTGCTGTACCTCACCGGTTTTCAACAGAAGACGTTCTACGGACAGGCCTACTCCCCAACCTCCCAGGTAACCACGGAAGACTTGATGTACCGGGTCCGCACGGTGGTCGAACGGGAGCAGGCCACCGTGACCGACCAGCTCCAGCGCAACGGGGTAACGCTGGTGAACGGCTGGGCCCGGTTCGTGGACACCCATACGCTCCAGACCGAGAGCGGCCAGCAAGTTCGGGGAGAGCACATCCTCATCGCCTGCGGCACCCGCGCGGCGCGGGATCCCAAGATCCCCTACGACGGCCGCAAGATCATGGTGGCCGAGGACTTCGGACGGGGCGACCGGGAGACCATCCCCCGGAGCATGATCGTGGTGGGGGCCGGCGTCATCGGCCTCGAATACGCCTCGATGCTCTCCGCGCTCGGCGTGCGCGTCACCATCATCGAACGGCGTCCCACCATGCTGGACTTCGTGGATCGGGAGATCATCGAGGCGCTCCGGTACCACATGCGCCGGCGCGACGCGATCTTCCGGCTCGGAGAACGCGTGGTGGGGGTGCGCGAGCAGGAGAACG
Organism: Bryobacterales bacterium; assembly: GCA_022825595.1. Taxonomy (GTDB): domain Bacteria; phylum Acidobacteriota; class Terriglobia; order Bryobacterales; family UBA6623; genus VXMF01. The sequence continues at coordinate 1,020 of JAJDWM010000796.1, forward strand.
GCCTGGTGCGGGCGGAGCTGGAGAGCGGCAAGCGGGTCACCGGCGACGCCCTGCTCTATACCGTCGGCCGCCAGTCCAACGCCGACCGGATGCAGCTCGACCGGATCGGCATCGACACCGATGCCCGGGGCCGCATCAAGGTCAACGAGAACTTCCAGACCGCCCGGCCCCACATCTACGCGGTGGGCGACTGCATCGGTTTCCCGGCGCTGGCATCGACTTCCATGGAGCAGGGTCGCCTCGCCAGCACCCACATGTTCCACGGACCCATGCTCGAAGCCGCGCCGTTCTTCCCCTACGGCATCTACACCATCCCGGAAATCTCCATGGTGGGCCGGACCGAGCAGGAGCTCACCGAGGAACGGGTGCCCTACGAGGTCGGGAAGTGCCTCTACGAGGACGTCGCCAAGGCGCAAATGGTGGGTGACCGCGCCGGCATGCTGAAGCTCATCTTCGACCCCGACACCCTGAAGCTCCTCAGCGTCCACGCCCTTGGCGAGGACGCCACCGAGATCATCCACATCGGCCACGCCGTCATCGCCCTCGGCGGCACCATCGAGTACTTCCGCGACAACGTCTTCAACTACCCCACCTTCGCCGAAGCCTACAAGGTGGCGGCCTACGACGGTTTCAACAAGATCGCGGAAGTGCGGTAAAACCGTGTGAGACGTTCCGTTCGTCGCCGAAGCACAAGTCGGAGTTTTAGCGATAGTCGTGCGTCAGCGGCTTGATCTGATACCACTGAAGAGTCCAGTCTTCGATGGTCACTGGGTAGGGTAGCTCCTCATAGTCACGCCCCGCGACGGGCAAGAACGCACGATCCGACAACCACCCACAAACTCGTCTTATATTGCGCTCGGATTTGATTCGCTCTATCAAGTGCGCACTCCTTACTACAGCGGTGTCCCCAACACGAGCCATCCCACACCCCACGGAAGTCTCGGACACGACAGCGAAACCAACGGAATATTCATCACAGATCTTCAGTACATTGTTTAGTGATTTTCGATTGTTACGTAGCGCATCGCATCTGCGGGCTATCTGCTCAACGCCCTTCTCTATCGCCTCCGCTTTATCACCAACTTCCCGCGGATCAGCAGGGTCGAGGAACGCCTTCAGCTCCAAGACAAGACACCATCGCTCCTTGTCATCTACTATAACCAAATCCAACTCAGACGCCGCCCCCCAACCGGGCACGTTGCCCGACCAGAAACGGAAACCCGTGTCGCCCAGCTCACGGCGTAGAGTTTCACACATCAGCTTTTCCCGTTCTTTGCTGAGGCGACTATAAGTCATCCTGGCAGCTGGCAACTTGTTCATGAGTACCAACAGGTTCCGCTCGAGCGACGAACCGAGGACGAGATGGGGTGCCCAGCCGTATCGAGACGGTTCAAGTGGCACGAGAGGCTGCAAGGCGATATCCGGGTTGGTTACCTCCCGTCCTCCGAAGGTGAGATCTTCTACGATGTTGCGCACCACCTCTTGTTCCATTCGCAGGTAACGGGAAAGTCGAGCAATCAAAGCACTGCGTTCCATCACAACGAGAGCGCGAGAATACCCCCACGCACCGCACTCCATGCCAGCAGCTGTCACACGGGCAGCCACGTGCAGATAGGAAAGCACCCATATGGCCTTTAAGACAGCTGCGTACTGACGAAGCTCCGCTGTTGGCAATTTCCACTCTGCGGCATTCGAAACCTGGTACTAAGGAGCGGGTCTACCAGTGCGTATGTCCGGTTGAAGATTTTCGGGTTGAAAGCATACTCGAAACTACTTCCTCTTACCTGAACCGTGCGCGCCACATCCTCCCAAATGGAGGACGAGAGACTGTCCGCGCCGCCTTCCATCGACTTTTCGGCCCCATCTCGGAGACGGTCATAGGCATCGTAGCGAACGTGAAGGCAGTCCTCCCATGTCGGATGAATACTCCGTCCCTTCCGTTCAAGACGCAGCCGCCCCTCGATTGCGTAGTGGACGGCGGCCTCAAACCACTCGTACTTACGGCCGAGCTCGGCCAGCCCTTGTGCCGAAGTGGAATATTTGTCTGGCATACTGTGTCGACGTAGCTTACCTTGTGCTTCACAGTCCTTCCAAAGCCACCGCAGGGGCCATCTGGCAAGGTTCAATACGGCATCTACGAAGCCCCCTGTAGGCTGCTTCCCTTGATGGTAGAGACGCAAGTACTGTTCTTCGCATTCAGCCAGCAGGTACCACATGGCTTCGGAACGCGGCAGCGACAACAGGGGATTGGCCCGATACGCATTGTCAACTTCGACCTCCATCTCTCCTAGTTCCTCTGGAAACACTCGTGGATCCATCACGTCTCCCTGACAGAGAGACACGGGAGGTCTTTTTTGTAGACTCCGCGTCGCGGTTTTGCCCGTCATTGGTTGACAAATAACGGGTAACGTATATTCTGGTGATATACAACATGTTCGACTTCAATCGGATTGTCGGCTTTCAGTGGG
>JAJDWM010000095.1 GCA_022825595.1 Bryobacterales bacterium
GCCACTCGTTCGCCGTGCGTCGACGGTAACGAACCGAACCGTTCAATCTCGCCATGACTGCTTTCGCCTCCTGTCAAAAAAGGCGATCAGTGAATCAGTCAATCCTCAGAAATGAAACAACGCTCTACTTTGGCCGCTTACCGCGATATATGCGTGCCAGATTCATAATTTGTCAGTGTTGTCCGTGGCATGGACGGGACGGGACGTTGACGATCTGCAGTGATGGTCCGTCCAAAACACGACATCGACCCCACCACCGGAGCCGCGCGAATGCCCGTCGCCGCTTGGGCGAACGCACGCCTGCGCATCGCAAGGTCGGCGACGGGCCACAACGCGCGACAAGTCCGCAACGCCAAACCTTCGCCGCAAGGCGCGACACCATCGTCCCACGGACCGCACCGCGCCGTCCGGCGACATCCCTGTACCCGAATCCTGAAACTGTTTCACAGCATTGAACCGTACCGGGAGGTTGGTCGGCGCGGTCTCGGTCGTCCAGCCAAGCTCGTGCCGAACGAGGACTGGTTGCGTCGTCGGGTGCAGAGCACGGCTTCGGGACGGTCTCGGGCCACAGAGCAGCACCTGAAAGTGGCTCTATTAGGGCGGTCAGCGACATGCTTGGGCAGCACGCGCTAGGACACCAGAGTGAGAGCCCCGTTCAGTCCGGGAATCAACACGCCCGCAACATTGTGAAGACCGCAGCATGATCCCTTCCATCCCGAGGCGCCCACCCCACACAACTGGGGAAATTTGGTTGACCCGGGACACCCGGCGTCTGTCGTCGCCGAGCGCTACGAACGCGGCGCCACCGTCGTCACCTCCAACCTCGACTTCTCCGAGTGGGGCGACGCCTTCCCCAACCGACTGCTCGGCGCCGCCACCCTCGACCGGCTCCGACACGGCGCCTACCGCCTCACTCTGGAGGGCGAGAGCTACCGCTCTCCCAGGCCCATGCCCGAGGCCGGAAACCAACCGTTGCCACAGGAGCAAAGAACAAGAAATAATCACCCCGTCCGGGACCTCAGATCAGCACCCGAACGTGGCGCCATTAACCCGAACATGGGTGGCTCCATTAGGGCGGTCCGCGACATTGCTCCGGTCCGCGACCCGCGCGAGGGCAGGGATATCGCGGCCGTCCCAGAGGCGGAGCTCGATGTGGGGAACGATTTCCGAGGTGTAGTGGATTTCCCCTCCTTAGTGCAAACCACCGCCCAGTCGCCTTCCGCCTTGACCCCCCACATCCACGCCGGCGCGGTCGGGTCCCGGTAGCCCATGCCGTTGCAGTAGGGGACCTGATAGAAGCGGTTCTTCGCGGTCATCGGGCCGATCGCGTTCGGCTCGAAGAGCACGTCGAAGTAGGGGTCGCGTCGCGTGCCGCGAGGCATCGCAGGTCTCCGGCAGTGGTCGAGGGTCGCCGATTGTGGCTGCACATGGCTGGGCACGATAGACTACACTGGACACACAAGCATCCAAGGTGGGTCGCCATGCTGTCCGTCCGACTGCCAGAGGACATCGAACGACGGTTGGCCGAGATTGCCCGAAAGATCGGCCGAACCAAGACTTACTACGTCCGCGAGGCAATCCTGATGCACCTCGGAGAGCTCGAGGACATCTACTTGTCCAAGGACCGACTGTCGAATCCTGCGCGACGTTAGACGTACGACGACCTCGAGTCTCGAAGTGACATGACGTTCTGACAAGAAAAAGGATCGACGATGATTGAGGCACCATACTTCCCCATCATCTACCTTCGCGGCTATGCCGGCAGCCAGGGAGAGATTGAAGACACGGTCTCGACTCCGTACATGGGATTCAATCTAGGCTCGACAAGGACTCGGCAGGTCTACACGGGAGAGACACGGCCCCACGTTTTTGAGTCGCCGGTGATTCGACTAATGAAGGATCACGGCTACGTTGATGCGTATCACGACGGGCGGATTCTTCCGCGAGGCACGATTCCTAGCCGATCGATTTGGATATTCCGTTATTATGATATTGCCGACAAGGAGTTTGGTGAAGGCAAACGGCAAGAAATCGAATTTCACGCGAGGAAGCTGCGTGAGTTTCTGCTGCACGTGCGCGGTTCCGTTCTGGACACGGGTGAGGATGTGGAACACTTTCGCGTCCACTTGGTTGCACACTCAATGGGTGGGCTGATTTGCCGTTGCTATTTGCAGAATCCTGAAATTCAGGACCTTGAAGGAAAGACATCGGCAGATTGGTGCAAAAAGGGCGTAGACAAGCTTTTCACCTATGGAACTCCTCATGGCGGGATCGAATTCCGTCGTGGGTTGGGCTGGGCCGAGGGGTTGCGAGACTTTTTGGACCCGAACAACGCAGGGAACTTCGGTTCCCGGAGAATGCGAGAGTTTCTTGGTCTACCCGACGACATTCCGCTGAGCTCGCTGAATGGATGCTACCCAAAGGAGCGTGTCTTCTGCCTCATCGGCACTGACTCCCGTGACTATGGAGCTGCGGGAGGATTGGCGAAACGCGCGGTAGGGCCACTGAGCGACGGACTCGTCCAGAGCAGGAATGCATCGGTCGAGGGTGCACCGAGGGCGTTTGTTCATCGCAGCCACTCAGGATACTATGGGCTTGTCAACTCCGAGTCAGGCTATCAGAATTTACGCCGCTTTCTCTTTGGCGATACGCGCGTCCTTGTAGAGATGACCGATGTCAAGGTAAGCCTCCCTCCTCGAGTAGACGCAGAGAAAAGACGTGGAAAACGAGTCCACGCTTCATACCATATCGATACCGTGTTTAGTGTGCGTGGTGTGCCCGTTGAACTCAATCGCCGCACTTACGAGGAGGGTTCGGCAATCTTCAGAAAGTACGAACAGCTCACGAGGAATCGTACCAAGCTCTTTACCGCTTTCCTGATGCGGGATGCTCGGATCAATCCCAGTCGCAGGTCGCTCGGTTTTGCCCTTCGTTTGCAGGTTCGCGTGCCTGAATACGAGGTAGATGGGCGTCTCTTTGATGATCATTACGAAGGAGGCATCCTTTTTTCCGACAAGTTGAATATTGAAGTAACGCCACTACCTGATGGCACCAGTCAAATCAGATTTGGTTGGGACACCCGTACCCCGAACCGAGTCTCTCGTTCTCTGCTGCTTGAGCAGGCGAAGGATGGCCTGATCGGGATTGTTTCGTTCGGGCGTCGCAATTTGCGACCGGGGATTTCTGGGAATCTCTGTTTGACCATTACAAAGTGGAATACGTAAGGCCATTTTCGGGTAGCGATGGCACGATGAGATGGACAAGGTAGAAAAGTTCATTCAGGATGCGGGTCTTACCGGCCTACTGCTAATAATGGCAGCGACGGTCGGCGGGTTTGCCGCCATTGGCGGCTATCTTGGTGGGCAAACGGTCTCAGGCGACGTCAGGGAGTTGAAGTGGCTGGAAGCGCAATGTTGGTTCGAACCGTGCTCAATTGGCGTCGCTCCGAGATTCCCTTGGGAGAGCTTTAGTTCGATCGACGACATGCCACGTGTTCCGTTCCCAGTTGTCGAAGCGATAGCGGTTGGGCGGGATAACACACTGGTGGTGGTGGGTGAGAAGGGTGATGTATATAGAGCGCCGCCGCCATATGAGGGGTGGGAAAAGCTATCTCTCCCCCGCGACTTAAAGCTAAAGGGCCTCTTTGGCGATAACTCGGTGGCAGTAGGGCCGGATAGTGCCATCGTGTTACTTGATGGCTATGACAGCGCATATAGAGCGTCGCCGCCATATGAGGGGTGGCAACAAATATCGCTCCCAGTCGACAGTTCAGAGGAGTTCTTCCTCACCAGATCGGTGGCGGTTGGACCGGACAACGCCATCGTGTTACTTGGTGGCCATGACAGCGCATATAGAGCGCCGTCGCCATATGAGGAGTGGCAACAACTGTCGCTCCCTGTCGACCTCATTTCAAAGGAGTTCTTCCGCATCAGATCGGTGGCGGTTGGACCGGACAACGCCATCGTAGTAATAATTGATCGTGAGGGAGTTTATAGAACAGTACCGCCGTACGAGGATTGGGATTATCTGTCGCTGCCGGAAGATTTCTCGGAAGCCAGATCTGTGGCGCAAGGGCCAAGCGGCGTCGTGGTGGCTATTCGCGACGACAGAACCGTAGGAGCATGGGTTACAGTGACCCCACCTCTCTTGACATGGATTCTATTGGCGATTTTGATCAGCTCTGCTGTCGCTTCCGTCCCGCCGCTTGCTCAAGCTTGGCGTCGTAGAGGCTCTAGTCCCGACATTGTTCCGCTTGAATCCGATGTCCCAGTCAAGGGCCCGGAGCAAGCCACCAAGGCGGCAGATAATATTGCTAAGCGGATATCCGCATTTATGCGAAACCCCGATACACCCGCGCCGCTGACCTTTGCATTGACAGGTAGATGGGGTAGTGGCAAGTCTTCACTAATGAAGCTGGTCGAGCGAGAGTTAGTCGAGGACCACTGTCCCTGCGTATGGTTCAATGCTTGGCACCATCAGAGCGAAACTCATCTATTCGCCGCTCTGATGGAATCGATTCGGTCCAATGTTGTCCCACGGTCTCCACTGGGATACTTTGAGTTCTATATTAATCTCGTGAGATTGCGTTTCCGAGGGAAACGAATTGCGACTACAATCTTTGTGGCGCTCATGGTCGTAATTCTCGGATTACTTCTGACATCGGTATTGAGTATTCTATCAGCTATTGATTGGGCTGATACATTCTCGGAAATTATTGGTTCAATAGCACCAAGTATCTGGGGTCCCCCAAGTTTACTAGTTCTGGGGTTCCTTGGTTGGAAGAGTCGTTCGAATCCCCTGCGGCCATTTGGAGTTACACCGGCAAGCTTGTTGCGTACATCTGTCGCTTGGTTCAAATTTCCAGACTTTCAGTCTCGACTTAGTTTCCGCCACGAATTCGGGCGTGCCTTTGGTGAGGTGTGCGAGGCATTTGGTGATCGACGCCTGGTCGTTATCATTGACGATCTGGACCGGTGCAGTCCTAATCAGGTTGCAGTCATCTTGGAAGCGATCAACTTCCTGATCTCAAATGGTGACTGCTTCGTTCTTTTGGGTATTGATGAGGATCACGTAAGGTGCGCAGTTGATCTGCACTATCGTGACTTCGCGGCCGAGTTGTCGCGGTCGAAGCGAACGGAGAGTAATAGTGGAGAAAATACCGACGCAAGCCTACAGCCTTACGCGAGTGCCTATCTTGAAAAAGTGATTAATATAAGAATCCAAGTTCCTGTTGTCGACAAGTCTGACTTAGAGGAACTCAGAAGATTGTCCGGAACGGTGTAATTATGGACTGGAACGTCTTAGCTGTGTTGAGTCTGTGTTTGGCAATCTTTGGGCCAATACGTTTGTGGTCGAAATATGGGAAGAAAGGACGTAGAGAAGAACTTGGAGATACAGAAGAATTTCGCCAACAACTGGCCGAATGGGAGCCTATCGTGCTGGAAGTAGGTGGGACTCTTCGAAGCGTGAAGCGGTTTGCAAATCAAGCACGTTTTTTGGCGGCGGATCACGACGCAAAAGATATGCTTCCGCAACTTGTCGGCTTTTCTGCGCTTCAAGAAGTCAATCTTCATATCGATATTTTCAAGGTTCACAATACTCCGATTTTTGAGGAGGCTTCGACTTGGTCCGAAGCTCAGATGGAGAACCTTGACGATAGCTGGAGTGAGCCAATGTCTCCGGAAACGCAAGAGGAGCTAGATCGAGACATGGCTAGGGAAGAATGGGATCGCAAGAGGTGGGAGAGTGGATGTCCAGGACTTGGGAATCTTCCACAATCAGCACAGCTGACCATAGTGCAGTGGGCGGAGATCACGAGAGGAGAACATCAGAAGCGATATCGGAATCTGGCATCCGGTGTTCAGTTCCGGGATGACGAACAGGATGGCAGCGTGGCCCCTACACCTGATAATCCACCAAACAAGTACGCGGAACAGGTTTGACTGTTCTCTCACAAGATCATTGATATGCTCATGCAGTGGGCGGCGTAGACGTACACGAGATCGAAGTCGGCCTTCCGGGCTCGGAGCGCAACCGCCCGGTGCCACCGCCGGAGGTCGCGGATGTTCCGCTTCGTCATCGCCCGCGCCTGCACCGGGTCGCGGTCGGAAGTGGCCACCGGCATTGCGGAGGGGGCGAGGGGCACCTCGCGTCCGTACGAGTTGGCACCGTTCGGGCCGTTGTAGGCAAGCTCGATGCCGGCGAGGGCGACGAACTCGTGGATCCGGTCCGCGATCCGCGCGCGAGCCGGTATGTCGCGGTCATCCCAGATTCGGAACTCGGTGCAGCGGGCGATGTCCGAGGTGTGGTGGATCTCCACCTCCTCGGTGCAGACCACGCCCCAGCCTCCTTTCGCCTTGACCCCCCGCATCCACGCGATGCGCGGTCGGGTCCCCGGTAGCCCATGCCGTTGCAGTGGGGGACCTGGTAGAAGCGGTTCTTCGCGGTCACCGGGCCGATCGCGATTGGCTTGAGGAGCACGTCGTAGCGGGGGGGCGGGTCTCGTTTCGCGGAGAGCCATCACCATCCTTCAACGGAACCCGGGAGCGGTTGGACTGCGTCGGGAAGCGCGAGAGGCGTTGCCGTATCGACGAGGCGACTCACGTGTCGAACGCATCGTCGAGGAATCGGTCGTGCGCTTTGGCCAGATCGGGGTGGCCCGAACGAAAACGCCCCTTGAGGCTGCTGGCGCGCTCGGCGAGGTCCCGAATGTCCGGAACGTGTCGCCTCGACAGGTAGTCGGCGACGCATTCGCGCACCAATTCGGAGAGAGACCGTCCCTCCGCTTTCGCCAGAGTCTTCAGCGCACTGACCTGACTCTCGGTCAACTGGATCCGTATCCGAATCATGCCATCATGATGCCAGAACCGGAGGGGACCGAGATGAACAATCAGGTATCGACTTCCAGGGACGCCCTTGCCGAATTCTGCCGGGAGCATGGAATCAGACGGCTCTCCGTGTTCGGCTCGGCGCTGCGGGAGGACTTCGGGCCGGAGAGCGACGTTGACGTGCTCGTCGAGTTCGAACCGGCTCGAACCCCGGGGCTGTTGGGCGTTGCCCGCATTGAGTTGGAGCTGTCGGAGCTGTTCGCCGGACGCAAGGTGGATCTGCGAACCCCGGAGGACCTGAGTCGCTATTTCCGGCAGGAAGTTCTGGACACGGCCGAGGTTCAAATTGGGCAAGGATGACGAAATCCGCCTCCGCCACATGCTCGAGGCGGCGCGCGAAGCCCTGTCGTCAGAGAGGGAGGGCTAGGCGCTAACCGTCGTAGGTGGGGAGGCCCTCGTCGCGGTGCCACATGCGCACGAGGTGGCGCTTCGCGGCCGGGTCGCGGTCGTCGTCGGTGAAGGCGCTCCGGTAGTGGGCGACGCGCTGGTTCGCAAGGTACTGGAGCTGGCCGCGCTCCAACGGCAGCTCGAACCGGAGGTCCTCGTCGCTCACCACTTCCTCGAGCGCCTCGACCGCGGCGCGCGTCTCCGCGTCCATCGCGACCCCCGCCACGGCGTATCCCTTGCGGATGATGCCGGCGTTGGTGCGGGCGCGGAGCTGCCCCGCCCCGTCGAGCGAGAACACCGGCGCCCACGAGACCCGGGGCGCATCCGGCGCGTGCTCCGCCTGCCGGTCGAAGAGCACCGGCCGCCAGAGTCGCTCGAGGGCGCGGGGATGGCGCTCGCGCAGCCGGTCATGCACGGAGCGAAGGCAAAGGAACCGGCTGGTCCCGCCCTGCCGGGCGGGATGGATGCACATCAGCCCCACGTACCGCGGCAGCACGGCGCCGAACGCGTTGTCGGTGTGGAAGACGAGCTCGACGTTGGTCCACGAGCCCCGCACCCCGTAGCCGAAGGTCCGGCCGGTATCGGTCACGTCGTAGAGCACGGTGCCGTCCCACTTCTGGGCGACGGGGCGGGCGAGGATGCGGCCGATGGTCCAGAAGACGGCCTTCGCCGTGTCGTCATCGCCGATCTCGTCGAGAGGAAGGTGGTCGATGACCGCGATGCCGGTCCCGCGGTCGAGCGCCGCCTTCGCCCGCGCGTAGACCGCGCGGACCGCGTCGAGCGGGTGGTCGTCGGGAGAGCGGAGGAGGGTGGGGAGGGGCGCGGCCCGGATCCGGCCCGCGAGCGCGCGAACCTCGTCGAGGGCGGCCCCGTCGAGCTCGATGACGAGCGCGCGGGGGTCCAGGTCGCCGCCGACCCACACGTCCGGATCGTCCGCGGGGGCCGTTCCCCCCGTTCCGACCGGCGCCTCCGGCGCCGTCTCCGCCGACAGATCCGCGCACGCCGCGACCGGCGGCGGGTACGAACTTCGGGGGGATTCGCCCATGGGTGGTTCGCCTCGTGCGGCCCGGCGGCCCGGTGGCCCGGCGGCGCGGAGGAGGGGGCTCGAGGTCTCCGCGGCCCCCGGCCGGTCTCTGGTCCCTACCTCCCGTACCGCTCCCAGTAGGCGCCGAAGAGCGCCTCCTCGGAGGGCCGGTCTTCCGGGATCGGCACCGCGAGGTGGGTGATGTTGAGGA
>JAJDWM010000646.1 GCA_022825595.1 Bryobacterales bacterium
CGGCCCTTAAGCACTTCTCCGGCCTCCCGGACAAGCAGCGGCGTCGGGGCGACTGCGGCCAGGGCCACGCGGGCGTCAGCGAACCTTCCCCCGTCCAGCCTCACCGAGACACCGGATCCGGCCACGGCGATGTCCATCTCGTTGCGCGGGATGAATCGCAGGTAGCAGGCTCCCGAGCCTGGCTCGGGAGGCGGCAGATGCAACGCCACCAGCATTTCCGAAGGCCCCAACACGGTCTGCCCCGGACCGGTGCAGAAGTCCTCAACTGGTACGCTTCGCCGCCCATTCGCCGAGGCCACCAAGCAGGTCGCGCGCAGAGCGATAAGGGCCGGCACGGCATCCGCGCTTGGCGAAGCGTTGCACAGGTTTCCCCCGACCGAAGCACGTCCCTGAATCTGCGTGCCGCCGATCATCGAGACGCTGTCGATCAGCCCAGGATAGTGCCGCCGTACCCTCTCGTCACCGTAGATGCGGTAGCAAGGCACTGCCGCCCCGAGCGTCAGGCCCTCTCTGTCGTCATAGCTGAGCTGGTTGCACTCGTCGACTGCCTTAACGTCGATGACGACGGCATTCCTGCGGCGGCCCTCGCGCATCTGAACGAGCAGGTCTGTGCCGCCAGCCAGTGCGCGCGCTGACTCACCGTGCTCCGCGAATGCGTCCAAGCACTCGTCGAGCGTGCGCGGTCGGAGATAGTCGATCCAGTGCAACTAACGGGCTCCCTCACGGCCTCAGGCCAGCCCGGTCGCCGTAGCGGCATTTCGGGGCTCAAGGCCGGAGACCCATTATAAGAATCCGGCTCAAGGCCCCCGCAGCAACGCAAAGCGATGCGGGTCTGGACGCGCTTTTGCAGCCCACGCGGTCGCGCCAAGGCGCTGATCGCGACGCGAACCTCGGGAACCCCCAAGTCAGCTCCGCGGGTCCACCTCCCAGTCCTTGTTGACCTTCCTTCCGTAGTACGGGTAGTAGTCCCACGGTGCATCCTGGCCCAATGCCCGAGGATCGCCCGTGTCAGCCAAGTGGCGCATCAGGCGGTTCTGGAGCGCCTCCAGAGCTGCGGCTGCCTCGGGCTGCGCCACGATGTTATTCAGCTGGCCCGGATCCTCCCGGATGTCGTACAACTCGTGCCCGGGACGTGTGCCGAATGCGAGTTCGGCAAGCCGGTCAACCTCTGGGATGTTGCGATTCTCCATCATGTGGGTCTTCGTGGGCGAACTGTCGATTTCCCCGTATGGGATGGCCCGAGCACAGTCCGCTGCATTCGGCGAGCCCGACGGCCAGCGCGTCGGCTCGAAGTTCCGAATGTAGAGATGGCTCGCGTCGCGGATGGCGCGGCACGGGTAGCCCTTGCCCCCGCGGCGGCAGCCGTCGTGCCGCTCCATCGCGATGTATGCCGCGTCACGGGAGGCATCCACCTGGCCGGAAGCGCCGGAGGTGAGCACTGACAGCAAGCTTTGGGCCGTCATCTCCCCCGGTACGGCCAGGCCGGCGGCCTCCAAGAAGGTGGGCGCCAAATCGCTGAGGCTCACGAAGTCCTCGACGCTTCGGCCTGCCGGAACAGACCGGGGCCAGCAGATTGCCAAGGGCACGCGGCTGCCGTAGTCGTACAAGCTGGCCTTGGCCCGAGGAAACGGCATGCCATGATCGCTGGTCACGACGACGATCGTGTTCTCCATCTGGCCGGACCGCTCCAGCAGGTCCAGGGCTGCGGCCACCTTGCTGTCGAAGCGTTCCACCTCAACGTAGTAGTCGAGGATGTCATTGCGGGTGACAGGATCGTCGGGAAGGTGTGGCGGAACGACGACCTCGCCGGGCGCCTTCCCGGAGCGCGCCCCCGACCCGAGTTCGTACGGACGGTGCGGGTCTCTGCTGCCCAGCCAGAAGCAGAATGGCTGATCGGCGGGGCCTTGGCTGAAGAATTCCGCGAAGCTCGCGAACGAGTCACCCGCAGGATTCCGGGTGCGGCCGCCGGGCTCCAAGCGGCCCGGCGACCAACCCTTGCTGGTGTGACCGATTCTGTAACCCGCGTCCTCGAGAATCCCGGTGTAGGTCGCGAACTTGCTCGGCAGCGTGCTATGGATGTTGCCCGCTTCCTCGAGTCGCCAGATCGCCTGCCCGGTCAGGATCGCACTGCGGGAAGGGCCGCAGGTCGGCGCGTCGCAGAACGCCCTGCCGAACAGGACGCCATTGGCCGCGACCCTGTCAAAGGCTGGCGTCTTGACGACCGGGTCGCCCATGGAACCGGTGTGCAGCCACGACTGGTCGTCGGAGATGCAGAACAGAATGTTGGGCCTCGCCGCAGCCTGCTGGCCCGCCAGCGGCTTAACCGCCGAAGTCGCCAACGCGGCAGCCGACAGGCCCAAGAAGGACCGTCGGGAACGGCTCCGCGGCTTGTATCGGTCGCTAGGAGCGGTGGATTGGGCTTGCATCGTGCGCCCATTGTGGCGCAGCATGACTGAGGCAGCAGGACGGGCCCGGCCCCGACTTCCCCCGGGCTGATAAGATCAGGGCGGCGCAGGTGTCGATGCGAGAGTCGGATCTGGCATCAGGTCGCCGGACTCTGGCCATAGACATTGGCGGATCCGGCACCAAGGCGCTCGTGCTGGACCCATACGGCAAGCCCGTCAACAAGAAGGTCCGCGAGCCCACACCCGACGAGCCCACCCCGGAGCGGGTCTTCGCCGTTCTGGACCGGATCCTAAGTCGCCAGCCCCGCTACGACAGGGTTGCGGCCGGATTCCCAGGCGTCGTCACCAATGGCATCACCCTCACTGCGGTCAACCTGCACCCGGAATGGATCGGGTTCGATCTCGGACACGCCTTGCGCGAGCGCACGGGCAAGCCGGCGAAGGTGGCCAACGACGCTGACGTTCAGGGCATGGCGGTCATTTCTGGGAAAGGGCTCGAGATGGTCCTGACCGTGGGGACGGGCCTCGGGTCCAGCCTGTACATCGACGGGAAGCTGGTGCCGAACCTGGAGATCGCCCATCATGTCTTCCGCAAGAACAAGACCTACGAGGAGTGCCTAGGAAACGCCGCGCTTGAGCACAAGGGTCGCCGGAAGTGGTCCCGGCACTTGCGCAATGCAGTCGCACAGCTGCACGGGGCCTTCAATTTTGAGCGGCTCTACATCGGTGGCGGGAACTCTCGCAAGGCGGCGCGCGCCGGGCTGCCCGGAAACGTGACCTTCGTGTCGAACCTGGCCGGACTCTTGGGCGGGTTCTACCTCTGGGACGGCCCCGGAACGGGCAGCTCGGCGCCGAGGGGAGCGTCATCAAAGGATTCGGGAGCCCAATAGGCACGCGCCTGAGGGTACTGTTCGAGCAGGCTTCCGGAACGCTCAGGGCCGGCCGCGGCCAAGGCGGTCGCCAGGCCGTCCGCCAAGGTGGCACTTGACGCCACGACGCTCACTGCGCTGGCGGGGAGGAGGCACGGGTCGCCGACCGCCATGATGTGCGAGCACCTGCGCCCGCCGCGCAGGTAGTACCGCTCGCGGCTGCCGGAGGTTGAGACCCCCGCGTTGCGCAGCACCAGGGACTTCTCGGATGTGCCTCGTCGGCCAACCGCGTCCAATGCAACCGTCCAGCCTGCTTCCCCGGGAGGAGAATCTCCGATGGCGATGTCCCCCGCCACTGCGACGATGGCCCGCTCCACACCCAGACGGGCAAGCTCCGCGAGGGCGCGGTCGGCGATGAACCCTTTTGCGATACCCCCCAAGTCCAGTGCGATTCCACGATGACTCAGGTACGCCGTTGGAGGGCTTCCTCCAACCTCCGCATGTCGCCAGCCTGACT
>JAJDWM010000569.1 GCA_022825595.1 Bryobacterales bacterium
ATGGCAGCCGCCCTGTGCTTCGTCGGGCTGGTCCGTCTGGAGACCATCGTCCTGCAGCCCTTCTCGGAGCGGTTGGAGGACTCCTTCCACGCTGACGGTGGCAGACTGCGCTACGCCCGGGCCGCCCGGTACATCTCCGGCCTGAAGACCGGCGGCGGAACATCCTTCCACCGCGCTATCCGCGCATTCCTAATCAAGTACCGTGTGCCGGGAATCACGTTCTTGGTGAGCGACTTCCTAGATCCTTCAAGTGAGGAACTCCCTCTCGAGCATCTGGCGAACGAGGGTCACGAGGTGCACCTGCTACATGTGGCGAGCCCACACGACCGAGAGCCTCCTTGGAGGGGGGACCTGGACCTCCTTGATGCCGAGACCGGAGCTGCGATGCGGGTCAGCCTGGATGACGACGCCGCGCGCGAGTACCGAGACGGCTACGACCGGTTCTGCCGTTCGCTTGAGGAGCACGCAACGAGATCGAGGGCGGAATACCTGCACCTCTCGACCGCAGATCCAATCGAAACCGTGCTATTCCGAGACATCGCGGCGACCCGCTTGGGAATGGGCCGAGGATAGGTCGTGGGCCTGCTGAATCTCGCGCTCGGGCAGCTGCTCGGCTTGGCGCTTCCGCTGACAGGCCTGCTGGTCGCCCTGTACTTCTACGACCGGTCCCGCCGCAGCGTGGTGGTCTCGACGCTCCGATTCTGGCCGCAGCGCCCGGCCCCGCCCGTCCGGCAGCGCCACAAGCGCATCCAGCACCCGCTGTCGCTGGCCCTCCAGCTGGCGGCCGTCATCCTTCTGCTGGTAGCCATCGCCGATCCTCGCCCGGATCAAGACTCCACGGCGGTCCGTCGCCGCGTCATCGTTCTGGACACGTCGGCCGTAATGGCGTTGGCGAACGCCGACGGTGGTCTGCTCATGGACCAGGCCAAGGAGTTGGCCCTGGCCTATCTCGACCGCCTTCCAAGCCAAGACCCCGCATTGCTGGTGGAAGCCGACGGCTCTCCCCGGGTGCGGGTGCCGTTCACGACCGACCGTCAGCGTGTGCGTGAGGCGATCACGACCGCAGCGGCAGGCTGGACGGCCCTGGACCTCGATGCCGCCTTTGATCTAGCGAACGGATCCGTTGGCTTGGCGTTGGGCTCGACGGAAGGGTCGGCAACGGAGATTGCCGACCGGGCCGAGACAGTCTACATTGGGCCGGGCCGGGCCTCGGGCCAGAGCCTCGTTGCAAGATCGCTGCCAGGGTTCCGCCTCTTGGAGACGCGGCCCCCGGAGGACTCTCTCGGCATTCAGGGCATGCGCGCAACCGCGGACGTGGTGGAGTTGGGGAAGTGGTTCGTGGAGCTGGATGCTCGCAACTTTGGCGAGACGGCTGCAGTAGCGCGCGTGAAGTTCCTGTTCGACGACAGCCCGCTCGGGTTCCGCAACTTGAGCTTGCCCCCAAAGGGGGACGCCAGCATGCGTTTCGTCCTCAGAACCCAGCGGTCTGGGCAGTTGCAGGCCGAACTGGAACAGCCAGACGCATTCCAGGCGAACGACAGGGCCACACTGCCGATTCCGGCGCCCCGCCGAACCGCGCTTCAAGTGGTGGGCTCAACCGAGAGCGAATTCGCGCCGCTCCTGGCCGCCGGGGCCAGAATCGACGCCAGCTTTGTCGCATCGACCGAAGACCTGGCGGAGAACGCGATCCACGTATGGGCAAGAGGGGGACCTCCGGGTGGCTCAACGCGAGGGATTTATCTCGTCCCGCCCGGCGTAGACTCGCCCATTGTGGGAGAGACCGCTGTCCGCAGGCAGGCGATCAGCGAGTGGTCGCCGTCCCATGCCGTAGCGCAGGGTGTGCGGGATCCGGACCTGACTCCGGCAGTGGCCCGGGTTCTCGAGCCCGCGGAAGGGGACGAAGTTGTCGCCGCCGGGGAGGCCGGGCCCCTAATCGTCGCTCGGGAAGCTCCAGGCACGCGTTTGGTGGCGTTCGGGTTCGACTTAGCTGACGCATCCGTCCGCGGGCACTTGGCAACGCCGCTCCTGTTCGCCAATGCAGTGGCTTGGCTCGACTCAGCTGCGTTTAGGGCCCAATCGGTCCATACCCGGCCGCCTGGGTCGGTCTCCGTCGAGGCACCCAACTCGACGCTGGAGGACGTTCGCGTGCTCGGACCCTCTAGGGACCGCGTGCCATGGATCCTGGAAGACGGAACGGTCCGCTTCTACACTGCCCGACCGGGGTCCTATCGGATCGTGACGGCCGACCGCGACGTGACCATGCACCTGACTCAGCCTAATGTCCCGGCCCAGGACTGGGAAGCCCCGGAGACTGCCGCTCGGGGGCTGCCTCCAGCGTTGGGCAACCGGAGTCCGGATTGGCTGGCGTGGCCTTGGCTCGCTGCGGCAGCGGGCCTGATCCTGCTTGCCGACTGGAGCTTCTTTGGCCGTGGCCGGCGCCTCTTGGAAGGAACCCGGCCGGTGTCCGGGCGTGTGGGGAAGGCGGTCGAGCGGTGAACCTCTCGTCGCCTTGGGCGCTCTTGCTGCTGATCCCTGTGGCAGCGTGGACGATGCGCGAGTGGAGCACGAGCCCCCGGCGTCTCGGCCTGCTTCTCAAATCGCTGGCCGTTGCCTGCGTGTGCTTGGCGCTGGCGCGGCCGCAGTGGCTCATTTTGGAGACCTACTCGGCCGTCGCCATCCTCGCCGACGCCTCAAACAGCGTGCCAGACGACCAAGCTGCCAGCCAGCGGCAGTACCTGGCGAGAGCGGCGGCCTCCGGCGGTGCCCACGTTGTTCGGGACTTGGAGTTCGGCGCTCGCCCCGCTCGGTCGCTGCCACGGGACCTGCAAGCCTCGACAAATCTCGAGGCAGCCGTGCGAGATGCGCTTGGCATCCTGCCGGCAGACCGGGTGCCCCGGCTCGTCCTATCCAGCGACGGGCTGGCTAGCGAAGGGGCTGTGGAAAGAGCCGTGCACCACGCGTGGCTGCGCAAGATCCCGATCGATACGGTCGCCCTGCCGGGACGCCCCAACCCCCACTTGCGTGTGACAGGACTAAGAATCCCCGCCAGGGCGTACGCCGGGGAGCAGTTCCCGATCGAGTTCGAAGTGGAGAGCCCCGCCGAGGGATCCGCGAGGCTCCGGCTCAGTGCAGAAGGGCGGACCATCGGAACCGCATCGCTCCTCCTATCGAAGGGTCGCACCTCCGTTACTGCGAGAGCGCGGATCGACTCTCCCGGCGCCACGCTGATCGAGGGCGCTCTGACCACCGAAGCCGGCGACGATCTGCGGTTCGCCGGGGCTCTCGCGATCCGGGAGCCGCAGGCGCTGCTGATCTCTCCGGACACCGCAGAGCAGAATGGGCCCCTCTCTTCCGTGCTGTCCGCGGCTGGCTTCCGCATCGACCGCTCGGAGGGGACAGGCCCCCTTGCCGGCGGCGAACCCGAAGCCGACGTTGTCGTCTGCTCCAATTCGGACTTCGAGGCATGGCCGGTGGGCGCCAAGCAGCGCATGGCGGACTTCGTGCAAGGGGGCGGGGGGTTCCTGCTGATCGCCGGCGAGCGAAACCTCTACAAGGAGCGCGCCGACGACGAGAGCGACCCGCTCCATGAGATGCTCCCGGCAACGCTCGCGCCGCCCCGCACGCCCGAAGGCACAGCCGTCGTGCTGGTGGTGGACAAGTCGTCCTCAATGGAGGGCAAGAAGATGCAGCTGGCCCGGCAGTCGGCGGTGGGCGTGGTGAAAAACCTGCGCCGTATCGACAGCGTCGGTGTGCTTGCCTTCGACAACTCGTTCGAGTGGGCCGCACCCCTGCAGCGCAACTACCAGCCCGAGGCCACCACGAGGCTGATCAGCGGGATCGTCGCCGACGGTGGCACCCAGATCGCGCCGGCACTCTCGGAGGCCTTCCGAATGATCCAGCCGCAGCGTGCCGTGTACAAGCACATCCTGCTGCTCACGGACGGGATCTCTGAAGAGGGCGACAGCATCGCGCTGGCCCGTGAGGCGGCCGCCAACGACGTGACGATCTCAACGATCGGCCTCGGGCAAGACGTGAACCGGTCGTACCTTGAGCGCGTCGCGAAGAGCGCCGAGGGCCAATCGTACTTCCTGCTCGACATCTTGTCCCTAGAACAGATCGTGCTCAAGGACGTGATGGAGCACACCGGAACGTCGGTCACCGAACGAGAGTTCCTGCCGCGCGTTGAGCGCGACCTGGAGATTCTGGAGGGTCTGGACTTTGCCGAGCCCGGCCCGCTGCTGGGATGGGTCAAGTTCGAGGCAAAGCCGGACGCAGAGACTATCCTGCTTGCAGAGGAAGAGGACCCGCTTCTGGTTCGTTGGCAGTACGGGCTCGGGCGGGCCGCCGTGTTCACTTCTGACGCCAAGCACCGATGGGCCACCAACTGGGTGCCCTGGGACGGATTCGACACCTTCTGGTCGAACATTGCAAGGGACATCCTGCCGCGATCCTCTGGCACGGAGGTCGAAACCAGCTTCGATGTGGCCACGGGAGAGATCGTGGTCCGCTACCTTCCGAGGACGCCTTCGCCCGAGACCGAAGCGCCGGAGATCTTTGCCCTGGGACCGGAGGGGTACCGCCAAGTCGCCGTCCCCAAACCGTTGGAGGGCGGGTATGAAGCGCGCTTTCCGGCAGCGGGACACTTCGGGCTGTTCCGGATTCGCCCGGAGTCACGCTCGCGGGCGTTCCCGGAAGCGGCCCACTACCGCGAGAACACCGAGCTCACCCGCTTCGGGTCCGACGAAGCACTGTTGCGCACCATCGCCGCCGCCACGGGCGGGCGCGTCAATCCCCCGCCCGAGGAACTGTTCTCCACGGGCGGGCGGAGCGTCCAGCGCTGGATGGACCTTTGGCCCCTGCTTCTGGCGTTGGCCATTCTGCTGAACCTAATCGAGGTCGCAGCCCGCAAGGGATGGCTGCCGTGGCTGGGCCGGTGGGCGTGACGCACCGGGCACGGTCCTGATACTCTGGCAGTGATGAGAGTCCGGATGTACTCGACCTCTTGGTGCTCGGACTGCTGGAGGGCGAAGTCGTTCCTGCGAGAGCATGGCATCAAGTTCGACGAGGTCGACATTGAGCGGGACGACGAGGCTGCCCAGCTGGTCGTCCGCCAGAACGGCGGTCGGCGGACCGTGCCGACGTTCGACATTGACGGGGAATTCTACGCCAATCCCCGTATCCCCGTCCTGGCCCAGATTCTGGGCGTGCCAACCTAAACAGCGCCGCCGACCGGAATCCGCCAGCGAAGTCCCGGTCCCGAGAAGCGAGCGCCCCGGCCATAGGACAGCCGCATCTGGCGGTAGCCGCTCTTGAAGCCGAGCGGCGTGGACTGCCGGTACAGATTGCTGGTGCCCATCAAGACACTCTGACTGCGGTCCGAGTTGTCGTCGAAGATCTTCTGGTCACCACTTGACTTGGAGAATCTCTCGGTCAGCGTAAACCTCGTCGCCCGCAGCGCCACTCATGCCTCCTGAGTAAGACAAAGGCGGCAAAGAACTCAACTCCCATGCCGGTGCGCTCAGCGACTTGCCGCAGTCGCGAACTGCGCCACCGCCAACCGCGCTGCCAGCAGTGCTCTGAGGCAGGTCCTGAAGAAACCCTTCCGGGTAAGCACCTCCATCACGGTCCGCGCCGAGAAACGACCGGACCGCGATGGAGTTTCCGCTCGCCAGGACGATGCGACCGAGCCGGCCTAATCGCCCAAGACGTAACGGCCTTCTCCGAAACGACTCATGCTACGGCGCCAGTATGTGGCTCGTGGCAGCGAGGATGGTGTTGTTCGACGTGGAGGCGATTTGGTTCTTGACCTCCAGCTGCTTCATCTCGGCCATTCTCAGGAGCGGGTTGACATCGTCGCGAAGTCCCCGTCTCGCAAGGGCTGACCGCAACAGCTCCATGTCCCGCTCTTTCGCCATCTGGGCCTTCGCAAGCTTGTCTCCCGCCCAGCGGCGCATCCACGGGTCGCTCTGCTCGTCCTGGTTCGCCTGCAGGCGCTCGATCAGCTCGTCATGCAGCGTCTCAAGCTCCGCGATTTGCTCAACGACCTTCAGGCGCAGCCGACGGGGATCCAGATCGGCATCCTTGTCCGACAGGGCAGCCCTGTGTGCCCCGGGGCGGCTCTCGCCCCAACCATAGTTGAGCCGCACGTAGAAGTTTGCTCCGTTAAACCCGAAAGGCGAGAACTGCCCGTACAGGTTGCCAACGGTCATGGCGCCAAAGTCGTTCACGTCCGGGTATGTGTTGAGAATGTTCTCCCCGCCCACGGCTACGCTGACGTTCTCGCCGATAGGAATGCCAAGCTCCAGATCGAGCAGCGCCTTTCCGGAGTAGTTCGGGTACATCCAAGACTGGGCAGGACCGCCCGGCAAACCGACGGCATTCCGCCCGTCCTCGCTGTCCCAAAACTGACCGAAATAGTTCACTCGGCCCAACAGTCTCCAGCGGCGGGCGTCGTGGGTGATCCCGAAGCTCCAGCGGGTATTCGGCAGACCCCGCTCCAGCGTGGTGATTCGGAACTGGTCGATCACGGAGCTTTCGATGTTTGTCAGTTGTGTGTCCGTGTAGTTGTACGCGGCGCTGAAACTCGTGTTCCCGACCGCGTACGTCGAGATCAGGTCGAGGCCCTGAGTGATCGTCCCGAAGTCATTCAGGAAGAACCGGAACACGGGGAAGTTCCGCGCTTCCGGAATCCCTTCCGCCAGCAGCGTCTCGATCTCAGGCTCCGACAGGACAATCTCCTGGGACAGGGCGACACGGTCCTCGATGTCAACCCGGAAAAAGTCGGCGGTGAGGGTGAACGCCCCTTTCGAGACGACCATTCCTCCACTGAAGTTGACCGACTTCTCGGGTTGGAGCTGCCCGCCGCCCCGCGCTTCGGCCACTGCCGATGTCGCGGGGACGACGCCGTTGTTGGTGAGCTGACCGCCGATGAAGGCCGTCGTCACGTTAAACGCGTTCTGCTGACCCGGCGTCGGCGCACGGAATCCGGTGCTCACCGCGGCGCGCAGCGCCACCACCTCGGTCAGGCTGAGGCGACCGGAGACCTTGCCATTGAGCGTAGACCCGAAGTCGTTGAAGTTCTCGAAACGCAGGGCCGTACCGAGGGTCCACCTACCGGGATCGGAGAACTCGACGTCGCCGTACACAGCGACGTTCCGGCGGTCCCATGTTCCAGCGGTCGTGTCTGCGCGATAGCCGTTGAATCCGTTCGAGCCGGAACTGAAGCCTTGTGCAGCATACGGGCCGATCAGCCACGACGCATCGTCGCCGGCTCCAATCGTGAACTTCTCTCTCCTCCATTCCGCTCCGGCGGCCACGTGCACCAAGTCGTTCACCGGGTAGGTAACGTCGAAATTGAGGTTCGTCTCATCCTGTCGGTAGATGCCTGGGCGGAAGGAAGTCGGTGTGTCGAACCCGATCGACGCGTTGACGGTGTCGAAAATGAACTGGTCGATCTCGCTCGTGCCTTGGCTGGCACTCAAGTCCCAAGTGAAGCCGTTGCTGGCGAATCCGCGCACGCCACCGACCACCGAATAGTCGATCAGATCACCGCCGAACTGCGGCGTGAACCCTCCTGGAAACCTGCTGTAGAGGGTGAAGCAGTTCGGATCGGCCTCGACGGCGGCGAGGGCGTTCGCGTCGGGAACATTGTTGTTGATCGGGATCGCGGGGCAGCCACCTGCACCGGGTTGACCGGTCTCGGCCCAAACCCGGTCGCCGACGAGCAGGCTTGGCCTGCCGTCTTCCAGCACCGGACCGCGGAAGACTCCGCCCCGGGTGTGGGGGTTCCGGAAGTAGAAGCCGCCGGTCACTTTGCGCGTCAAGTAGTTGCCGTGACCGTACAGCTGGATGCGGTCATCGATTTGATGGCCGACGTTCATGAACAGCTTGAGGTCGCGGTTGATTCTTGGGGAGCCCCAAACCTGGGCCGTGTCGCGGAGGTTCCCGTTGCCCGCACTGATGATGCCCGCCGCGTCGTTGCGCTGGATGGCACGGTTGGTCGGCTCGGCCATACCGTATTCCATGCTGAAGTTGGCGAAGCCGTCCTCCCCGAGCGGCAGTCCCACGTTACCGGCCACGGAAAAAGTCCTGCCGCGTCCGCCAATGCCATTGCAAGAGTGCTTGATGTCGCCGATGATGCCCGATCCGCAGGTCGACGGATCCCCCGGGTTGGTGTCCAGGAATGCCCCGCTCTGAACTTCAATGCTGCCTCCCGACGGAGCGTTCTTCAGCTCGAAGTTGATCACACCGGCGATGGCGTCAGAGCCGTACTGGGCCGCCGCACCGTCCCGCAACACCTCGACCTGACGAATCGCGATCGACGGTATGACAGAGATGTCCGGCCCCTGAGATCCGTCGGCAATGCCGTTCCCCAGCCAGGTTATGACCGCCGCCCGGTGCCGGCGCTTTCCGTTCACGAGAACCAACGTGTGGTCCGGTGCCAAGTTGCGCAAGTTCGCCGGACGGACCACCGTCGCCGCATCGCTGATCGGCTGGATGTTGACGTTGAAAGAGGGGATGACCGTGCGCAATTGCGTCACCAAATCCCTGCTCGCCTGGTTCGATAGATCCGTGGTGGAGATGACATCCACCGGCACGGTCGACTCGATCACGGATCGCGGCTCGGCGCGGCTCCCGATCACCACAACAGACTCGGTTACGGTGGCGACTTCGAGGGTGAAGTCTTGCTCTGCCGTTTGGCCCGCAGCCAACTCGATGAGGTCAGCGATGCCGGCCTCGAACCCGGAAGTCTCAGCAATCACCGTGTAGGTTCCGGGCTGGAGCGTCAATTCGTATGCACCAGCGGAGTCGGTCGAACCGGTCACCTCGGCTCCGGTGGCCACATTGCTCGCCGTGATCCTGACGCCAGGCATCACGGCCCCGGTATCGTCGGCCACGTCACCGCGCAGCGTGGCTGTCTGCTGCGCGCTTGCGATTCCGAAGAAGCCCCAGAAGGCAGCGGAAATCACCAGAACAAGCTTCCGTTTTCTCATCAGTTCCTCCTTTGTGGACTGAATTCTTCAGTCTCTCCTCTCAAGAACTTCGAAAAGGTCCCCCTTGTGCAGGAGCGACAAACCCAAGGACAATCCCAATGCGTCCATCGGGGTGGAACATACGATACCATATCCCGATCGCGAATCGCCCCTCGCCAAGCGCCGCTCATGTGTCTTGGAAGTCCAGACATCCAAGATAGCCCAACTTCCGTGTCCAAGACGTGCACAAATGCGCTGTATCGTGTCGGCACCGTGTACAATGCGAAATGTGCTGTCGCGGTGGAGAGAACCCGGGCATGACTTGCGCGAACTGAGGCGGGAGAACCGGTCGCTTCGGGGCCGCTTTGCGCGGCTAAGCAGCACTGTGCTGCGAATCAATTCGAGCCTTGATCTGGACTCGGTGCTCCAAGAGGTTGTTGACAGCGCTCGTGCGCTGACCGGAACCGGCCACAGCGTGATCACAACGATCGGCGGGCGCGGCCAGCTTGTGGACTTCCTGACCTCTGGCCTGTCCGCCGAGGAGGTCCGCGCGCTGGTGGCGTGGCCGGGCGGACCAAAGCTCTTCGAGCACCTGCGCAGCATTGAGCAGCCGTTCCAACTGACCGACCTCCCGGGCTACCTGGAGTCGCACGGCTTTCCTCCGTACCCGTGGCCCTCACACACGCTGCAGGGGGCTCCGTTGCGCCACCGGGGAAAGCACATTGGCCACTTCTTCGTCGGCGACAAGGCGGACGGTGCGGCGTTCACACCCGAGGACGAGGAGATCATGGTGCTCTTCGCCTCTCAGGCGGCCACCGCGATCGCGAACGCGCGCGTACACCGCGAGGTCGAGCGGGCGCGCGCCGACCTCGCGGCTCTGGTGGAGACCTCGCCGGTGGGCGTGGTGGTGTTCGAGGCCGGAAGCGGGCGCGTGGCGTCGATCAACCGCGAGGCGCACCGCATCGTCGAGGACATCCGCATGCCGGGCTCGCAGCCCGAGAAAGTGCTTGATGTGATGACGTGCCGCTGGTCGAGTGGGCAGGAGTGCTCGCTCGCCGATCGTCCGCTGGCTCGCCTTCTCGATGGCGCTGTTCCAATGCGGGCCGAGGAAGTCGAGCTGTCAGTGCCGGACGGGCGCAGCGTACGGGCGCTGATCAACGTGACGCCGATCCATTCCGGGGACGGAGAGCTCGTCTCGGTGGTCGTGACATTGCAGGATCTGGAACCGTTCGAGGAGATTGAGCGCCAGCGGGCCGACTTCCTGCGGATGGTGAGCCACGAGCTTCGAGCTCCGCTTGCGTCGATCAAGGGCTCGGCCGGGACCGTGCTCGAGGCCTCGCCTACCGCGTCCCGGGTGGAGATGCTCGAGTTCTTTCGTCTAATCGACGTGCAGGCCAATCACATGCGGGGCCTGATCGCGAACCTGCTGGACGCCGGCAGCATCGAGGCCGGCACGCTCACGGTTGTGCCTGAACCGACGAGCGTGGGCTCGCTGGTGGACCGGGCTCGGACCACGTTCTTGAGTGGCGGCGGCCGGCACCCCGTGCTCTCCAATGTCCCGCCCGGGCTGCCGCTCGCGATGGCCGACCGCGAGCGCATCTTGCAGGTGCTGAACAATCTCTTCTCGAATGCGGCGCGGCACGCGCCCGAGTCGTCGCCGATCCGGGTCGAGGCGGCGCACGACGGCGCGCACTTGGTGATCTCCGTCTCCGACGAGGGCGGTGGCATCCCCGCCGATGAGCTGCCGCGGCTGTTCCGCAAACGCGGCGGCCTCAACGGAGGCACGGGCCTCGGGCTGGCGATCTCGAAGGGGCTCGTTGAGGCACACGGCGGTCGCATCCGCGCCGAGAGTGGAGGGCCAGGCCTCGGCGCACGCTTCACGTTCACGCTCCCGGTGGCCGGGGACGAAGCCGCGCTCGACGTGAGCGGCCAGAATCAGCCGGCCCTCCAGAGGCGGGAGCGAGCTCGCGTCCTGGTGCTTGATGACGACCCGCTGATGCTCCGCTTCGTGCGCGACGCGCTTGTCGCGGCGGGCTGGACTGCGTTGCAGACGAGCGATCCGCAGCAGCTGAAGCGTCTGATCGAGGTCGAACGACCCGATCTCGTACTGCTCGACTTGGTCCTCCGGGGCGTGGACGGCATCGACCTCATCCAGCGGATTCCCAACCTCGCCGAACTGCCGGTGATCTTCATCTCTGGCCATCGCGACGACGCGACCGTCGCAAGGGCGCTCGAGGTCGGGGCGGCCGACTACATCGTCAAGCCATTTTCTCCGACCGAGCTCGTGGCGCGAGTCCGCGCGGCGCTCAGGCGACAGAACCGGCCCGGGGCCTTCGTGCTCGGCGAACTCCGCGTCCGCTACGACCAGCGCCGGGTGACCTTGGCGGGCCGCACGGTCAAACTGACTGTCACCGAGTACGATTTGCTGCGGGTGCTCTCGCAGAGCGCGGGGCGTGTGGTGTCCTACGCTCATCTGCTACGCACTGTGTGGGGCCGGCGCGGCGCAGAAGACCACGGCCCGGTCCGAACGTTCGTCAAGAAGCTGCGCCACAAGCTCGGCGACGACGCAGCCAGCCCCACCTACATCCTCACCGAGCGCGGCGTCGGCTACCGCATGCCGGCCGGTCAAGCTTGAATCCCACGAGCGCGGTACGGCCGCCGCTGCCGCGCAGGCTTATCGCGGACACCAGACGAGTTGTCGCTCACCGGATCCGCTGAGGATCCGTTACCCGGCGAACTGGATCGTGTCACACCGCGATACCCGCAAGTCGACCCCGGCTTTCGGGCGGTCGCGACACGATCTGGTCCGGCATCGGTCAACGGGAAGCGACGCAGATCGCGATGTGCTTGTTGAGACGCTCTGGAGCTTAGTGGTCGCTGCCGCCCCTCGGCCGCCCGCGTGACCGATCCCCTCACCTGCCACACCTGGCCTCAAATCCGCCGGACTATTATTGGAGCATGCGCTGGTGTGCGCTGCTGTTCTCGGGAGCGCTAGCTCTTGCGCAGCCGGTGTCGGATCGGTGCGAGGGTCCGCCAGCCTTCTCGTCAGCCGCCGCCCAAAACGATGCAGAGGCGCAGGCCGCCCTCGGATACTGGTTCGCCGAGGCCGGACGGACGGATTGCGCAATCCTTGCGTTGAAGCGTTCGCTGCGCCTAGAACCCCGTTCCCTTGACACCCAGTACAACCTCGGGGTAGCGCTGGTTGACAGCGGAGACTACCAAGGTGCGGTCGAAGCACTGCGAGCCGCAAGCAAGATCGATGGCAGGAACGCCCAAGTGATGCTCACACTGGGGTCGGTTCTGCTTGAGTCAGGCCAGCCGGCCGAGGCGCAAACAGCCCTAACAAGCGCCCTCGAATTGGGGGCATCGGCTGCGCCAGCGCTTGCCGAACTTGCCAGAGCCCAGATTCAGCTCGGAAACAAGACCGGCGCCGTAGCAAGTCTCGAAGAGCTTCTGCGGCTGGAACCCGGCTCAGAGACGGCGGCGGTTCTGCTGGAAACGCTCCAGCAGCCCAAAGTGTCTCCGGCATCGAGGGGTGCCCGGGCCTTTCAGAGCGGCGATTTCGCAAATGCGGAGTCCGCCTTCAGGGACGCCCTCCAGGCGTCCCCAGAGAACGCACTGATTCACCTCAATCTGGGGCTCACGCTCCTGAACCTGAACCAGCCAAACGCGGCCGTCGGGCACTTGGACCGTGCGGTCGGAATTCAGCCCGACCTCGCGCAGGCATGGCTCGCACTCGGGTTCGCCCAGCACCGCCTCGGTCGGCTGGATGACTCGGAGCGGGCGTTCCGGACCGCAATCGTCCGCGATCCGAGGCAGGTGGAAGCGCGCCACAACCTAGGGATTGTCCTCGCAGCCCAGAACCGTCATTCCGAGGCGGAATCCGTATTGCGGGATGCGGACGCCCTGCGGCCACAGGACACCCAGATCCTCACGGCACTCGGCATGACCCTCGCCAGGCAGCAGCGCCTGGACGAGGCGGTCCAAGCCTTGCGGCAGGTGGTCCGGCTTTCACCACGCTCCGCCGACGCCCGCGTAAATCTGGGCGTAGTGCTCGGTGACAGGTCGCGGTGGGACCAGGCTCTGAAAGAGTTCGAGACGGCATTGGAAATCGAGCCCGGATCCGCCCAGGCCAGTCTGCAGCTCGGACGAGCCCTCATTGAAGTGAAGCGTTACGACGACTCCCTCGAGGCCTTGGCGACGGCCCAGGATGCCCTCGGTCCGACAGCGGAGATCTTGCACCAGACCGGCCGGGCGCTGAACCGAATGGCGCGCTACGAGGAAGCCGTCAAGGTCCTAGAGGAGGCGATCGCCAAGAGGCCCGAGAGCGACTCCCCTCACAGCGAGCTCGGATTCGCGCTTCTGCAAGCGGGACGGCCAGCGGAGGCCATCAAGCCCCTCAAGGACGCGTTGCGTCTCAATCCCAGCAACTCCGTAGCCACGGTCAACCTGATCAAGGCGCTGTATCGGGAAGGATCCGAGGAGACCGCCCTGTACAGCGGCATGCTCCGCGACCTGAAGCGGCAGGAGACTGCCTCTGCGCGTGCCAAGGTGCTCTCAAACTTCGCCTTGGCGGCCGCCGATCGAGGGGAATGGGAGGCCGCAGTGGGGCAGCTAGCGGAGGCAGTCGAGGTTTGCGGGGATTGTCCCATTCAAGCCACCCTCCGCAAGAACTTGGGCCTTGTCCTGGCGGATTCCGGAGAGTTCCAACGCGCCTTGGCCGAACTCCGCCTGGCCCGCTCGATCGACGATCACCCGGACATAGGGTTCGCCCTGGATGTGGTCGAACGAGCGGCAACCTTGGAAGGGCCGTGATCCCCATCTGAGATCGGCAGCATCCGCACCAAAACAGATCGCGTGACAGACGCAGAAAGGCCGTTGGTCTGGGTGCAGGCACCTCTTTGGCTGCCGACCCGAAGACCGCGCGAACAGAACGCCACCGCTGTCAGGCCGGGAACCGTGCATCGGAGCGGGTGGACCCCGGAACATGCGACCTGCGACGCCCGCAGTGGGCCGCCGACTGCCGAATGAGGGGCGCCACCTGCCACCCAGCAAGCAAGCGACCGGGCCTTGGGCCATCCTTTCCCGACCGCCCTCGGGAGGACGTTCAGCTGCTTGTAGGGAGCACGGGCTTGAGCGGAATGCCCACGCGGGGCATCCCGCCCACCAGGGGCAAAGCCCCGGACGCGGCCGGATCGAGGCTAGAACAGGATCTTGAGGCCCATCTGGAATTCCCGAGGCGGCACTTGCGCACTGGTCACCAGTCCGAACCGTATGCTCGCAAGGTTCGCGTCCGGGTTGGCGAACATCGTGGAGTTGAAGGCGTTGAACGCCTCGGCGCGGATCTGGATCCTCAGGCGCTCCGTCACCGCCACCTCCTTGAAGAGCGACAGGTCAAACCGGTAGACATTGTCCGGCCGCAGGGTGTTGCGGCCAAGATTACCGAACGTGAACTGCGGAGGAGTCTCGAAGGCCGAAGCGCTGATCCAGCGTTCTGGCGTCGGATTGCTTAACCGGGGATCTCCAATGAGGTTAGGCCGGATATATGGCCAAGGATTGCCCACATTGGCGATGTCGCCGGGTACGGTGACGTGGTAGGGGAGCCCTCCCCGGAAGTTGACGAGAGCGTTGAACTGCCATCCGCCTATGAGATGATCCGCAGCCGTGGAGATGCCGGATCCGAACTTGCGTCCCCGGCCGAATGGAATGTCGTACACCAGACTTCCTACGAAGTAGTGCGGAATGTCATTGGCGGAAACGCTGCGCTGGCCGTTGAGGTCGTACTCGTTCTGGATCGAGCACCCCTCGGTCCCGAAGAATCCGGAGCAGCCGATGTCGATCGACTTCGCCCAAGTGTAGGCGGCCGTAGTGGCGA
>JAJDWM010000393.1 GCA_022825595.1 Bryobacterales bacterium
GGCTTGCTTTCCAGCTCGCCCGGCTGGTACTGAGGCAAAGGCATCGTGGCCGGATCGTAGCGGGCAAGATAATCGGCCGGGGGATCGAACGGATGATGGGGATCGAAGCAGTTGAAGCTGAACAGCCAAGGGCCATCGCGACGCTCCCTCAGGAAGTCGATCGCGCGGTCCGCACACCACGTGGTCTGATGGCTCTCGGTCGGGATGTAGCCGAGCCGCTCGTACGTCCGCGTGTAGTCGATGCCCCGAGACCCGAGCCAGTCGATGTAGGCATGCCCCTCTGGCCAGTCGTCGTGGGGGTGGTGGCTCCAATGGAACACCCGGTAGCCATCGTCAACCCTGGGCTCGACCCGGCCCTGGGCCCCGGAAAGGTGGAACTTGCCGGCAAGCCCGCAGTCGTAACCCGCATCGGCGAGGGTCTTGGTGACCAGTGGCGCGGCGTCGTCCCAGCGGGCGTTGCCGTTCATGCACCCGTGCACGGCCGATGGATACATGCCGGTAAGGAAGCCGGCCCTGCTGGGCGTGCAGATGGGTGATTGGCAGTAGGCGTTCTCGAATGCGACGCCACTTGCGACCAGGCGGTCGAGGTTGGGGGTGCGGATGTGCTCGTTGCCCAGCGAGCGAATGGTGTCCCAGCGCTGCTGGTCGGTGCAGATCCAAAGCACGTTCGGGCGGTCAGGAGCGCCGCCGACGGCCTGGGAAGCGAGGCCCGCCCCGGCGGCTCCCACGAATCCCCGGCGGGTCATTGAGCCATTCATCGCCGCTAGGGTAGCGCAGCGATCGCTGTCCGCCGGGCCCACTAGCTGTGAGTGGCACGCCGAATTCAGGCGGAATCTCTCCCCCGGTTGGGTGGGCTACACTCTCCAACGGAATGTTTCGTTGGATTCTACTTTGGGCGGTCCTGGTTGGCATGCCGCTGCAAGCCCGCGTGGACCGGGATCAGGTCTACGCAATGCGCGGCGGGCTGGCCATGCTCATGGACGTGCACTATCCCCAGCGGTCGAACGGGTTCGGCATCGTGTTCATTTCGGGAAGCGGTTGGCACGCTCCGCTGCGCTACGATGCGTCGCCGCTGAAGGACTCTGGCTTTGCGAGGCTGTACGCCCCGCCCCTGACGCAGGCGGGATTCACGGTGTTCGTGATTAACCATCGGGCCGCGCCACGCTACCGTTATCCGGCCCCTCTCGAGGACGCGCAGAGGGCCGTCCGGTTCGTTCGCCACCATGCGGAACGATTCGGGATCGACCCCGACCGGATCGGCGGCGTTGGAGGTTCGTCCGGAGGCCATCTGGCAAGTATGCTCGGCGTGCTTGACGGGGGACGCCACTCCGACGACGCCGACCCGGTGGAGCGGCAAAGCTCCAAGCTGCAGGCCGTCTTCGCAAGGGCGGCTCCAACCGACCTGACCCGGTTTGAGGGGCGATTCTCTAGCGCCTCTGTAGCGTCGCTGCTAGGCCTCCGGCTGGGAGCCCGCGATCCTCGCGGGAGCGCGGAATTTCGTCGGCATTGGGAGGCATCGCCCGCCGCTCACGTCTCGCCAGACGATCCGCCGTTCTTACTGGTGCACGGAACTGCCGACGAACGAGTTCCGTTCTCGCGGGCAGAGGAGTTCGCCGCCATGCTGCGCGCTGTGGACGTGCCGGCCCAACTGCTCCCGATCGAGGGCGGGGGACACGGAGCGTCGTTCCCGGGCGCGACCGACCCGCCGGACTACTTGGGCGCGATGGTGGACTTCTTTCGCGAACGACTGAGCGGCATTTCCCCGCCCGAGCGGGCAGTGCCCCAAGTGGCTCGTGCGGAATCCGATGTCGAGAGGAATGTGGTCTTCGGGATGGTCTCCGGCGGCGCCCTGCTCATGGACGTGCACCGGCCCGATCCGGCAAACGCCAATGGCCTGGGCATCGTGCATATCACCGGCAGCGGGTGGCACTCGCCAATTGCAGCCAGCGCTCCCCAGCAAAAGGCCAGCCGCCAAGTAGGGATTTTCGGGAAGCCGCTCGTGGAGGCCGGCTACACCCTCTTCGCCGTTAACCACCGCACAGCGCCGCTCAACAAGTACCCGGCGCAGCTGGAGGATGTGGAGCGGGCCGTCCGGTTCGTGCGCCACCACGCGTCGCGGTGGGGTATCGATCCACGCCGGATTGGCGGGATCGGCGGTTCTTCGGGGGGGCACCTGATCCTGATGCTAGGTCTCCGGCAAGCCGCAGGCCTCACGAACGACCCCGACCCTGTCAACCAGGAAAGCGCATCGTTGCAGACGATTGTCCCTTGGGCCCCTCCGACAGACCTGATCCGGCACAACGGCGAGTTCGGCACCGGCACGTTCGGATCGCTCTTCGGCCTTCGGCTGATGGCGCGCGACCCTCCGTCCTCGCCGCGGCACCGGGCTTATCTTGAGGCCTCACCGATTGAGCATGTCTCTACCGGTGATCCTCCGACCCTCCTGATCCACGGGGATGCCGATGCGATCGTCCCTATCGGGCACTCCCGGCAGCTGCTGGAAGAACTGCGCAAGTCCGAAGTGCCCTCGGAGCTGCTCGTCGTACCCGGCGGCGGTCACGGAGCGGCATTCCCCGGGAAGGCCTCAGGCTCACCCGACTACGTGTCCGAGGCCGTTCGGTGGTTTGACCGCCATCTGGGCAGCAGGTCGGTCGGGCAGGCGCACGCGGCTAGCAGGGCCGACCCGCCCTAGGCAGCCCGGCCTTGCCCACTTGCCTTCGTCTACCCGCAGGCGGGTCACTTGGCCCCAGTCCCTTGCCGTCAGCAGCGAGCCTTGAGGACCGCCATCGCAGCCCATCCCCGAGACCACACCAGCGGCGCTAAGATGAAGCAAGGCATCCCGATGCTCAAGCGATTGAGATTGCTGGTTCTGCTTGGGTGTGCATTGGGAATGCTGCAGGCCGACTTGCTCGACATCGACTCGGGTTGGGTGCCCGCAGTCGGCAAGCCCGGAGGGCCGCCAACCGTTGTGTACTTCGTGACGCACGACTGCCCGATCTCGAATCGGCTGTTGCCTGAAGTCCGCCGCATCTGCGACGAATACGCCGTCCAGAAAGTCCGGTGCTTGCTCGCATACGTCGACCCGACCCTGACCGCCGAGGCGATCAGGGAGCATCAAGAAACATACGGAACGGCGCAGCCGGCGGTCTTAGACTCGGGCCACCGCTTGGTGAAGCTGGCCGGCGCGACCGTGACGCCCGAGGTGGCACTTTTTGACCGGACTGGCGACCTGGCCTACCGGGGGCGTATCAATAACCTTTATGCAAAGCTGGGCACGCCCCGTCGCAGGCCGACCGAACACGACCTGCGAGAGGCGCTTGACGCCGTATTGGCTGGACGGCAGGTCTCAATGCCGAGGACTCAGGCGGTGGGTTGCTTCATCCCGGAACTGCGACGCGACAGGGAGGACTGAAACGATGAGACGTTTGGGAAGCATGACTGCATTGGCAGGCCTGCTGGCGCTTTCGTCAGCTGTGCTGCTTCGGGCCGGAGGGGCCACCATCGGGGGACCGGTAACGTTCAACGGCCAAATCGCTAAGGTCGTCCACCAGCGGTGCGCGTCATGCCACCGCCCGGGACAGGCAGCGCCGTTCTCCCTGCTGACCTACGAAGACGTCTCCAAGCGCGCCGCACTGATCCGCGCGGTGACCGAGTCGCGCTACATGCCTCCGTGGCACGCCGAGCCCGGATACGGCAAGTTCAAGGACGAGCGGAGGCTCCCGGACCATGAGGTCGAGCTTCTTGCTGCGTGGGTCGCTGCCGGCGCTCCGGAGGGATCAGGAGCGGCCCCGCCCCTGCCCTCTTTCCCGGAAGGGTGGAACCTCGGTGAGCCGGATCTGGAGATCGCAATGGAGGAGCCATACACCGTTCCGGCGGACGGCCCGGACGTCTACCGCAACTTCCCCGCTCGCGTGCCTACCCAAGAGGACCGTTGGGTGCGCGCGATCGAATTCAAGCCGCTGGCCCGGACTGTCGTGCACCACAGCCTCTTCGCCGCCGACACCACCGGCAAGGCGCGCGAATACGACGCCGAAGACGACATCCCCGGCTATGCAGGAATGTCCGGCGGGATCAAGGGCAAGATCAGCCTCAGAGGCTGGGCGGTGGGTGGCGGCCCGCGCATCTTTCCCGAGGAAGCGCCGATAAGGCTCCCTGCCGGCAGCGATTTCATCTTCGAGAGCCACTTCCACCCTTCGGGCAAGCCCGAGACGGAGGTTTCGACCGTCGCGCTGTATTTCTCCGACGAGCCCGCTACGAAGGAGCAAATCACATTTCAGCTTCCACCGGCCTTCGGTTCCGGGGCAGGCCTAGACATTGCTCCGGGCGACTCCGACTACACCATCAGCGAGTCGCTGACACTGCCGGCGGCCATCGAACTGCACAGTGTGACGCCGCACGCACACTATATCGGCAAGGAGTTTAAGTCGTGGGCCGAACTGCCAGACGGCGGCGAGGTGCCGCTCATCTGGATCAAGGACTGGGACTTTGCCTGGCAGGACATGTACGTGTTCGAAGAGCGTGTCGTTCTCCCCGCGGGCACCACTGTGCGTACGCGCATTACCTACGACAACTCGGCGGAGAATCCCCGCAACCCGAGCCATCCCCCCAAGAGGGTCTATTGGGGCACGGGTTCCGAAGACGAAATGGGATCAGTCGTGTTCCACGGACTGGCCTTGGACGAGGCGGAGTTGCCGGTGATCCGTGATGAAATCTCCAAGCTGAACAAGCGCCACCGCGAACAGGCCAAGGCCTATCGCGAGCGGATCAAGGAGCAGAAGAAGCTGGCCAGCCGCTGAGGCTCTGGCGCAACCCACAAGACGGAACGGCTGGCCACGCCCGGCCCGCGTGTCTGGGGTCATCTGCCGTGGCAGCCCGCCGGTGGTAGGCGACTAGTAGCCACTGGTCCCTCAGGCGGTCAACGCTAATAGGTAGATCCGCCCGGAGTCCCTCTCGCTTCGCAATCCGAACCGTTGCACCTCGCCCAAGCCTTTCGTTCGAACCATCAGACAACGACCCTGGCGGATGCCCGCCTACGGCCGTGAACGCATCGTCGAAGCAGTCTGTTCAGCTCGTTTACCTACGCCTACGTTGACGCCGCCGATGTTGCGCGGGCCGCGGCCGAAGCGGCCGGTCCCGGAATCAGCCCCAGATTGCCCACGCTGGCGGAACTGGTTGACGAATTTAAGAACAGATCCAGCTGGTAATCAGCGGGTTGGAGCAGATTGTGCTTGAACTCCGGAAACCTGGCTTGAAGCTCAGGGCCGCCAGGCAGCCCCGTTCAATGGTCTGCTGTCCGAGTCAGGCAGGCGAGGGGGATTACGGCCCGCGTCCGAGGCCCGCGGGCTGTGCACATTCCGGAGCACTCGACCGGCAGGTTC
This sequence comes from Bryobacterales bacterium, assembly GCA_022825595.1. Lineage (GTDB taxonomy): Bacteria > Acidobacteriota > Terriglobia > Bryobacterales > UBA6623 > VXMF01. The sequence continues at coordinate 5,379 of JAJDWM010000393.1, forward strand.
ATCAGGCCTGTCACCTGCACGCCGCGCAACGACCAAACAGAATAAGCTCGTGGCCGTCGACCTCGAAGCCCTCGGGCACCAGCTCCTCCACTTCATCCGGACACCGAAAAATGTCAAATGCCTGATCGCAGGCGCGGCAGAGGAAGTGGTGGTGATGCGGACGCTCGGCCAACTCGTACCGAAGCCCGCCGCTCGGAAGCTCGACTTCTGACAACCACCCCTCACCAGCGAGGATCTTCAAGTTTCGATAGACGGTCGCTAGGCCGAGTGACGGCACGATTCGTTGGCCGCACTTGAGGACCTCTTCAGGCGTGAGGGGACGCTCAACGTTCATGAACACACTCCGGATCGCCCGGCGCTGACGGGTGTCTCGTTGCATTGAGTGGG
>JAJDWM010000016.1 GCA_022825595.1 Bryobacterales bacterium
AGGCCCGTTTGGCAGCCATTGGCCGATGTGCCGTGCGGTCTCCCGCCTGGTGGTCTGCTTCACCTGAACTTCTCGCGCTATGTGCGCTCGATGCTGCTTGGAACGACGTATACGGTGGCAGGCCCCTCGAGAAGCGTGACAGCCGAGCGTTGCGCTGCACACGGCAGCGTCCGTGCGGACAGATGGTGCCTGAGAGCCGATCCTCCCCTACCACCGGGTTGATGAAGCCGGACTTCGCACGGCTGCGAGTCGCGCACTTCCGCTGTCAGCGCGGAACAAAGCGTTTTCAGGCGATGCCTCTTCAGAGGAGCGACTGCCCCTCCTCAAGAACGATCTCGGAGTTTGGCGCCAAGTCGTCGAACCGGTCCACGACACCGCTGGTCCAGCGCACTTCGAGGGTCTGGACGATGGGGTCCGTTCCAAGGCCGAACGTAATCACGCTCTCGCTCTGCGAGCAATAGCTCGATCCGCCACGCAGGACCTTGACCTGCTCACCTGAGGCGCTGGCGATGCGCAGCTGGGCACCTAATCCGGTCCGGTTGGAGTCGCCGCCCTGCAGCCGCACTCGAAGGTAGTTGTTGGCATTCCCGCCGTCGTTGCGGAGCAGTCTGGCAGGCCCGTCGTTGGCGGTGATCACTACGTCCAAGTCGCCGTCCCCGTCGTAGTCGGCATATGCCGCACCGCGTCCCACCATTGGCATTGCCAGATCCGGCCCGGCCTCGCTACCGACCAAGGCGAAGCGGCCGGTTCCGTCATTGCGGAATAGGAGCGCCGGTTGGGCGAACTTCACTGCTGGCTGTACTATCTCGATCTCTTCGTCGAGATGTCCATTCGCGCAGAAGATGTCCGGATGTCCGTCAAGGTCGTAGTCAAAAAAGAACGCGCCAAATGTCAGCGCCAAGAGGCTGTCGCGACCTATGGCACTTGTCGGAGCCTCGTCCACGAAGAGTCCGTTCCCCTCGTTGTGGAACAGGTTCAGCATCTCGTTGGCAAAGTTGCCGACCAGCAGGTGGAACCGCCCGCTGCGGTCATAGTCGGCGACGTCAACCCCCATGGCTCCACGGGCCTTGCCGTTCTCGGCATAGGCGATGCCCGCCGAAACGCCATGCTCGCTGAACGTGCCGTCCCCCTCGTTACGGTAGAGCTTGTTGGGTTGCGTGTCGTTGGCCTGAAACACGTCAGGCAGCCCGTCGCTGTCAAAATCGAAGACGGCGATGCCAAGGGCTTTTGCGGTGGGGTCATCAATGCCTGCCGAAGCGCTGACGTCCTCAAACGTCCCGTCACCGCGGTTGCGGTACAGGACAGAAGGCTGGCCTAGGTAGGACTCCGGCGTGCAGTAGGTCTTGGTGGAGCCGTCCATCGAGCACCACAGGTCCCCCTCTGCAGTCCACTGCACGTAGTTGGCGACCATCAGATCCGCATGGCCGTCCAGATCGAAGTCGAGCCAAGCCGCGCTCGTCCCGAAGCGGGAGTTGTCGATCCCGGCCTCCTCGGTCACGTCCTCGAAACGACCGCCCCCGTCATTGCGAAACAGGCGGTCCCCGTCCAAGACGGTGACGTAGAGGTCGGCGTCGCCGTCGTTGTCATAGTCCGCCGACGCTGCCCCAAGCCCGTACATGGGGACCGCCAGCCCCGCCTCCCGGGTGACATCCGCGAAGGTACCGTTGCCCAGATTCCGATACAGCTGCGACGTGATGCCCCTCGGATCACCGCTCCACGGCTTTGAGTTCACGAAGAAGAGGTCCTGCCACCCGTCCCCGTCGAAATCCAGGAACGCCACGCCGGAACCCAGCGTTTCCGGCAGGTACTTGCGGCCGGAGCGACCGTTGTGGTGCCGGAAATCGATCCCCGCCTCTGCGGTGACGTCCTTGAACACGACCGGAATGCGAGCCGGCCCGTCGTCCGCTGCCCCACGCTCTTCGGCGGGCGGCCCGCACGAGACTGCGGCGAGAGCCCCAAGGGCGGTTGCAAGCCTAGAGAGGCACTGAGACGTGCTCATGAATCGCCTGCCGCTCATTGTTGTCCTCCGGGCTGGCCCGCCGGCGCTCGGCTGTTCGTGTCTGGGCAGACTCGTCCGCCTTGTAGCGCAGGAAGAGGGCCTCTTCCCGCTCGGCAGACTCCAAGTCTCCCAAGCCCCTGTAGCACCGCATCTTCGTGTAATGCATCTGGAGGTCCTCCGGGTCGATGAGGGCCACGCGGTCCAACACCGATAGGGCCTCCCCGTACGATCGCTTCAGAAAGAGGATGTTCGCGATCTCATTGAGGACGACGCGGTCCCGAGGGTACTGCCCAGCCGCCTGTCGCAGGTCATCCAATGCCCCGTCATAGTCCCCAAGCCGACGCAGCGCCAACGCCCGGAAGTACAGAGCCCTAGCCAAGCCAGGTGAGTGCTCGAGTGCCGTCTCGAGCACCTCAACCGCTTCGGCCGACCGTCCCTCCGCCACCATCGCCCGGCCCACGTTCACCCAACCGTCAGGATGGTCCGGATCGGCCTCAATCGCGCGGCGGAAGGCATGCTCGGC
>JAJDWM010000521.1 GCA_022825595.1 Bryobacterales bacterium
TGGTTTCTGCTGACCCCCTGCAGGCATCGGGCGTTACTGAAGAAACTCCCCACATGATTGGCTCTGCTCTCATGAGTCAATCGGGATAGCAGTGGCTGCCGACTGTTTCGCCGCTCAGCATCCCGGCTACCCTAGATCGGAGCGTTCCAGCCTTCTTGGGAAGGACGCTCGTGCGCGGGAGACTGCATATTCTACGTCTTGCGATGCGTTCGTGATGCTGTCCTGCCACCATCGGCGGTGTTATCATTGCTCGTTGCCGAGCCCGGGCCGGTTGCGTCGGGCCGCGACCAGCCAAACCTTGCGGCCCAACACGGGTAGCCCGACCAGCAGCAAGTACGGAAGCAGTGCCCAGACCAGGACACCGGCAGGCCCAAACAAGCCGCCGATCAGGCTGCCTGCCACCGCCAGGGGCGTTGCGACCACTGCAGCCACAAGCATCTTCCTGCGCCACCTCCGGCTTGCGCCGCGCAACAGAGCGCGAACCAATAGGTACGCCAGTGCCCCTGCCGCGAAGAAGAGCGTGAGCCCGGACAGTACGCTTCCCAACGGGCCACCCTCCGGAAGCCCTCCGAAGCGCATCAGCGCCAGCGCCACTTGCAGCGCGCAGAATCCAAGCCCGGCGAGGGCGGGCCCTTTCCAGCCGGCCCAGATGCCGCCCGTCCGGGTCGGCTCCGGTCGATGGTTATCGTCCAATCTCGGCACTCTCAAGGACCCTCCTCTAGAGTCGCATCAGCGCCTTGGCGATCGTCTGCAGCTGCATATTCGAAGTGCCCTCGTAGATCGTGCCGATCTTTGCGTCCCTGTAGAACTTGGCCACCGGGTAGTCATTCGTGAATCCCACCCCTCCGAGCAAGTCCACGCACTTGGCAGTGATCCGTACGGCCATCTCGGAGGCGTGGTACTTTGCCATGGCGGCCGACGGGAGGAAGGGCTCGCCCCGGTCCTTGAGCCGCGCAGCGTTCCAAACCAGCAGCCGTGCCGCCTCAAGCTCGGTGGCCATCTCAGCGACTTGGAATTGGACCCCCTGGAAATCGGCGATGCGCCGGCCGAACTGCTTCCGCTCTTGGATGTACCCCAGCGCGTGCCCGAAGGCGCCTTCAGCGATCCCGACCATCTGTGCGCCGATCGCAATGCGGCCTTCATTGAGGGTCTCGATCGCGATTGTGTAGCCCTTGCCGGGTTCGTGCAGCACGTTCTCGCTTGGCACGAAACAGTCCTCGAATACCAGTTCGCAGGTGGACGATGCGCGGATGCCCAGCTTGTCCTCCTTTTTGCCCACGGTCAGCCCGAGGGATGCACGCTCCACCACAAACGCCGTGATCCCGCGGTAGCCTGCGGCCGGGTCGGCGTTGGCGAAGACCAGGAAGAGCCCGGCTTCGGAGGCGTTGGTGATCCACAGCTTGCGGCCATTCAGCACCCAGCCGCCGTCGGCTGGGATGGCCCGGGCCTGCATCGCAAATGCGTCGCTCCCCGAGCCGGCCTCCGACAGGGCGTAGCTCGACACCGTGTCGCGGCTGAGGCGCGGGAGGAAGCGCCTCCGCTGATCATCGTTAGCCCAGCGCAGCAGCGCGTTCGCCACGAGCGTGTTCTGAACGTCGACGACCACGGAAACTGACGCGTCCACGCGTGACAGCGCCTGTATCGCCAGCACCGCATCGAAGAACGTTCCCCCTTGGCCGCCTAGGTCTTCGGGAATCTCGATCCCCATCAGCCCGAAGTCGAAGAGCTTTCGGATCACGTCGGAGCGCAACTGCCCCGCCTCGTCCATGGCACGGACGTGCGGAGCAATCTCCGCACCAGCGAATTCAAGGACTGCGTCGAAGAACAGGGCCTCGTCTTCGCCCAGCACCGACAGTGCAGGGGCGCAGTCGTGCGTCAATTGGCCGGCTCTCCCTCGGGCTCGTCGTCGGGGACGTACACGATAAGCCCGCAGCTCTCGCAGCAGAGGACACCCTCGGTCAGCAGCCGCAGGTCCTGCAGGAGCTTGGGCCTAAGCCGGACGTGGCAGGAGGAGCAGTTCTCCCCGGCCACATGGGCCACCGCAACGCCGCGCGACTGGCGGATCCGTTCGTAGGTCCGAAGCACGGGCGCCTTTAGGCGCTCGGCTAGGCCCGACCTCTGCGAAACCCGCTGTTCCCTCTCGCGCTTGTCTTGTTCGATACGAGCCCGCGCCGCTTTCACGTCGGCCGCCACCGTGGCGCTCTCTGCCTTCAGGCTTGCCTGTGCGGCAGCCACTTCTTTCTCGAGCACCTCCGCGTCTTCCATCTTTTCGAGGATCTCTTCCTCCTCGGTATCGATCGCGTCCCGGCAGTATTGGATCTCGTGCTGAAAAGCGCGGAATTGCTCGTTCGTGCGCGCACTGTTCATCTGATCCTGAAGGCGGGAGATCTTGAGTCGCAAGTCCTCCACCTTGCGCTCCAAGAGCCGCCGCTGCTTGCCGTTGTCGGCAAGCCGCGCCTCCTGCTGGGCAAGCGCATCCTTGTGGGTTGCCAGCCTACTCTCAACGAGGGCGATACTCTTCGGCAAGCCGTCAATCTCGCGCGTCAGCGCGGCGATGCGAGAGTCCAGCTGTTGGAGTTCCAGCACCTGGGACAGATCGCGATGCAATGTCAACCAGCCCTCACTCGCCGAATGGTAGCACGCAGGCAGCAACGAATCTTGGACACCTCATGGGCCGCCAGAGCGGCCGACCTCTCGTCAAGGTCCGCCGCCGATTCCGAGGCCGGCCATCCGGACGGCTCCCGGTAGGACTTTGGCTTCCAGGGGAAGCGTGCCGATGGCTTCCCCGTCAACCTCGATGGCTACTTTCGTCTCCGACGTTGCGGCGATCCGCCGCGCGCGGATGTGGTGGCACTTGGGGTGTGTGTAGATCGTACCCGCGTACAGCAGCCGCACGGACATGAGGAATGTCAGCAGCCCGATCTCCTCCACGATCGTGATTTCCATCCGTCCCGAGTCCAGCCTGGCCTTGGGGCAGATTGCCATCCCTCCACCTTGGTAGGTCCCGTTCCCGATCGCGACCTGCATGATGCGCACCGCCTGCGCGGGACGCTCGCCGACCTTCAATTGGACCGGCTTGGCGCGGTATCGCAGGAACGACAGGCCCGTCGCCCACAGAAAGGCTCCCTTGCCGCTCACAGAGCTCAGGAAGTTCTCCTTCGCGGCAGTCGCGACTTCGCCGCCCATGCCGAAGCTGGCGGTGTTGATGCAGTAACGTGTTATCGGCGAGCCGCCGTGGCTGCGCAACTGTAGCCTGCAAGCGTCAACGAGTCGCGCCTCTCTTGAGGCCATTGCCGCAATGGCTTCTCTTGGTTGGCGGGGAACGCCGGCGGAACGCCGGAAGTCTCCCCCCGTCCCGAATGGGCACAGGCCCACCGCCGCGACCGCGGCACTGTCCGCCCCGACCGACAGGTAACCGTTGACGACTTCGCTGAGCGTCCCGTCCCCTCCGCAGGCTACGATCAGGTCTGCCCCGCCTTCTATGGCATCGCGGGAAAGCTCGATGGCGTGGCCCGGCGCTTCCGTGAATAGCGCCTCGACCGGTCCGAGATACTCCTCAAAGAGGGATCGCAGCATAGGCCAGCGGCGCAGCGCACGGCCGCTGGCCGCCTTTGGGTTGAGGATTACGCAGGGTTTGCGGAAGCGCCGCCCGGCCATGCCTGCGTCAGGACTCCTTTGTCCACCCCGGCCGGCCCCCGCAGCGCAAGCAGCGGATCTCCGAAAAGATCTCGTCCCAGTCCCCGTCGCTGGCAACGTAGTCCAGGATGCAGCGCAACGCTTTGTCCCGGCTGGCAAGGCCGTATCGGCTGGCGGCCTCGCCCAGCATCGCGACCAAGTCGCTCTGCACTTCGAAAGTCACCGAATTCTTGACTCCAGCCATGGTGTTTCCCTAACCTCTCCCGCTACGCCGCTCCGGACGAGCGCAGGTATTCAATCGTGTCTGTGAGCGTCGTCTCCGCAGGGCGAATCGTGAGACCCAAGGACTCCCTCGCCTTGCGAGCGTCGCAGTACCAGAATAGCGTGGACATGCGGATGGTCGCGTCGTCGAGCTCGAATCGCTTGCCGAACACCGGATAGATGGCGCGGAGGGCGGCAGCACCCAATCGTGCCACTGGCAGGGGGTACTGGAACAGCGGACGCGACACACCGGCGATGCGGGCCGTCCGGGCTATCCACTCCTTGAACGTCAGGTTCTCGCCGCCGAGCAGGTACCGTTCGCCGGGCTCCCCGAGCCGCATCGCCCCAGCCACCGCCGCCGCAGCATCGCGCACATCGATCAGGTTCAGCCCCCCGCTAGGGATCGCCTTGATCTGCCCCTTCAGGAACAGCCTAACGTCGTTCGTGGAGGACAGGCGGTCGTCGCCCGGCCCGAGCAGCAGGCTTGGGTTGACGACGACAATGGGAAGTTTCCGGTGCTCGAAGTACCAGAAGGCCTGCTTCTCCTGGTAGATCTTGCTCAGGTAGTAGGGCCAGGCGTGCACGACCCCCTGCTTGTAGCCTGAGTCCTCCGTGTGGACGACGGGCTCGCGGCTGACGGCAACCGTTCCCGAAGACGAGACAATCACGCATCGTCGCGCACCTTGCTTGCAGATGGCGTTCAGCAAGTTCCGCGTCCCGGCAACGTGCGTGCGGTACGGTGCCCACGGGTCTTCGGGCGTGCGGTCTACCGTGCCGGCGAGGTGATAGATCTCGTCCGAGCCGGCGACTGCACTTGCCACGCCGGCGGGATCGGTGATGTCCCCACGCACGCTCTCGACCCGCCCGTCGCCCTCGTCCGGGAAAACGCCCCGGCTGAAAGCCCGCACACGGATCCCGGGGTCGGCTTCCACCAAATGCCTGACAAGATGCCGGCCAAGAAAGCCGCTGGCTCCCGTTACGAGTACGGTGTGCATGTTTCCCCGCGGGGCTTGTGCCGGCCGAGCCCCGACCGGTCCTCACCCCCGACGCCAAGGCGGCGACCGTCAGGCGTTGCGCGAGCGCCGGACGGGATTCTTGAGGATGCCGATGCCGCTGACTTCCACTTCGCAGATGTCGCCGTGCTTCATTGCCGAAGTGGATCCGGGCGTCCCTGTAAAGATCACATCGCCGGGCTGCAGCGTCACGTACGTGCTGATGAAGCTAACGATCTTCTCCGGCTTGAACAGCAGGTCACTGATTTTCTGCTGCTGCTTTACCTCGCCGTTGAGGCGCAGCGTGATCTCTGAATCCATGTAGTCTAGTCCGACCGCGATCGACGGACCAATCGGGCCGAATGTGTCGCAGCCCTTCCCGCGCCACCATTGCAGGTCGCCACCCTGCCAGTCCCGCTCCGAGACATCGTTCCCGCAGGTGTAGCCCAAGATGTAGTCGGCCGCATCACTCTCGGACACGCCTTTTGCCCTCTTGCCCACTACGATGACGAACTCGGCTTCGAAGTGCGTGTTCTTGGAGCCGGGCGGAATGATGATCGGCGCGCCGGGATGCTGCAAGGACGTGGTCGGCTTGAAGAAAATCTCCGGGTTCTTGGGCGCCTCGCTGCCGGCTAGGTGGCTCTTGTAGTTGAGGCCCACGGCGAAGACCTTAGGCGCGGGAATCGGGAACAGCAGGTTTACGTCCGAGAGGGCCAGCTTGGCCCCCGTCCGCGTCCGGGTCTGCAGCGGCGAGCCTTCGAGCGGGTACACCGTGTCACCCTCTAGTTCGCCGAATGCCCTGTCCCTTCCTTGGCGATAGCGGACGTAGTGCTTGACGCCGGACTCTGCCCGCAGGCCGGGGATACCGGCTGAGGCCAGGGCCGCGCCCGCCAGTAGGTGTCGTCTTGTGATGGCCATCTCGTGCCCTCCTTCCCGGAAATGGTAGCACCGTGGCGGCCTGCCGGTCGTCGAGGGAACTCCGCGGCTCTCAGGATTGCCGATAACATGGTCTTGGATGCTGGCCCGCTACCCGGCCGTGATTTGGCTCTTGGCCGTGGTCTCATCGGCGGTGGCGACCGCAGCCCCAGGCTTAGTACTGTCGAGTTCCGGCACGACGGTGGTCCGGCCCCATCCGCACGTGTTCTTGGCCGGGGGCGAGGGCTTCACGCCCCGCTCGGGGGTTTCGGACGGAACGTACAGCGGGTCGCTCGCCGTCGAGCGGGCTGGCCAGTACACGTTCCATGTCGCATCGGGAAGGCTGCTGTTGGACGGCGAGACGGTCCCGAAGGGGCCGTTCGCCCTCACGGCCGGAGCCCACTCGTTCGAGTTCTTGGTCTCAAGAGGCATCGGGCCGCTTCGTGCGGGAATCGAGTGGGAAGGGCCCGGCTTCGAGCGCGAGCCGATCCCCCAGCGGTACTTCTCCCACGAGCCGGGAGTGCTCGGCGCTCAGGACGGCAGAATGCTCTTCGAGGATCTAGGTTGCGGAAACTGCCACCGCGCGGAGTCCGCCTCATTGACGGCTAGGCGAGGACCGCACTTGTCCGGCATCGGCGGCCGGCTCAAGGCAGGCTGGATCCGGCCATGGCTGGACGCGCCGGACCGCTTCCGGCCGTGGGCCACGATGCCGCACATGCTTGGCCCGCGGGAACGTGTGCACGTCGCCGCGTTTCTCACATCCCTCTCGGCAGAGCCGATTGAGGAGCGACAACCCCGCACGAGCGACTCCGAGCGCGGCAGGACCTCATTCCAGTCGTTGGGATGCGTAGCGTGCCATGGTGCCTTGCTCCATCTGTCCGGCCTTGGATCAAAGATGACCCCGGCACGGCTCCAGCGCTATCTGCTGGACCCCTTCCGTCACGCGCCGCATGGGCGGATGCCGGACTTCCACCTTTCGGAGGCGGAAGCATTTGACCTGGCCGCCTACCTTGCCCTTTCCCGAGACGCGACATTCGAGGCTGCCAGCACCGATGTCGGCGACGTTCGGGAGGGACGGCGGCTGGTGGTCGAGTCTGGCTGTCTGGCCTGCCATGAGCTGGATGGGTTGCGATCGGAGGCAAGTGCCCCGGGTTTGGTGGAACTCGACCCGAGCAAGGGGTGCCTCGCCAACGCAGTACCCGCCGGACTGCCCCGCTACAGCCTCGCGGACGAGTCTCGGCTTCAGCTCAGGGCCTTTGTCCGGGACTCTCGGGAGTCGCCGGACTCCGCGCCGTCGCCCGTCCATGACCTCCCGCGCCGTCTGTCGCAGCTCGGCTGCCACGCATGCCACGAGATGGATGGAACTCCTCCGACCGGATACTTGGCCGAGGTGGCACCGCCGCTCAGCCGTGTCGGGGCCAAGCTTCGCTCGGGTGCACTCGAGCGAATCCTGCAGTCCCGGTCACACAACCTGGACTGGCAGGATCTACGAATGCCCGGCTACGGGCCCGAACGGGCGGCATGGCTTGCGGCCGCGCTGGCCAAGGCTGCCGGCGTTGATCCGGGAGAGTCGCCGCGTCCGGCCCCGAGTGGGCGTGCATCCAGAGGGCTCGACATGCTAGGTGTCGATGGCGAGAGCGGTGGGATGGGATGCATCGGCTGCCACGGATGGGGGGCTTTTCCGGCCCTGGGCGAGGACGGTCCCAACCTGTTCGATGCGGGAGTCCGTCTGCGCTGGCGTTGGTTCGATCGCTGGATGCGCTCCCCGGCACGCATTCTGGCCGGAACCTCGATGCCCAGCTACTTCCGGGCACCAGCTGATCACCCGGCTCGCGCCGCGATAGCCGATCTGTGGGCGGCGTTGCGGGCCGCTGGTGACCTGCCCGCACCGGTCGGGTTTCGGCCCTCCGAGACTGAGGCGCTCCCCGGGAGCGAGGCGCGTCCGATCCCTCGCGACAAGGCTGTCGTGATTCGATGGGACATGCCCGAAGCCACGCCCTCTGCGTTCGCCGTGGGCCTGCCGGGCGGTGTTTCGTACTGCTTCGACGCCGCGGAGACGCGTCTCCGCTACGCCTGGCGCGGTGGGTTCGTGGACATGTCGCGGACCCTGCTGAGCAAGAAGAACCGGGACACGAATCTGACCGAGACTGCCGAGATCGTGGGTGAAATTTTCTTCCGAGAGGGCCCGGCCCCGATCCGAATCGGGGATAGGGAGCGCTTGCCGCAGCGGAGGTTCTTGGGCTACCGCCTCGTCGATTCCGTGCCTGAGTTCCGCTACACGCTCGACGGAATGGTCATCCACGAGCGGATCTCTTCTGCCGACGGCGGCCTGCTGCGGAGTTTTCGCATCCAGGATGTGGACCGACCGGCTTGGTTCGTCGCCGCCGAATCCGACAGTGCCCAAATTCGGTCCACGCTGGAGGGCGGAGGCCGCATCCCCCTCGGCAGCGAAGTGCGCTTCGAGGTAAGGGTCCTTGCGCGCCCCTAGCTGCGTCGCAGCCGGCCTGCTCGTGCTCGGCGGCCCGCCGTCGGTCGCACCGCAAGTGCCCGGCAGTGCGTACCGTGTCGAGACGGTGCGGGGCCCGCGAGATGTCGAGGCCGAGATTTCGGCGGTCGAGTTCGGGCATGACGGGAAACTCTATGCCACTTTTCGCCGAGGCTACGTCTACTCGTTCGATACGCGGACACGCCGTTGGCGGCGATTTGCCGAAGGCCTGCACACGCCCCTCGGCATCGCGCGGGGGCGGAAGCCCGGCAGTTTCCTGATCGCGCAGGTGCCGGAGCTGACAAGGGTCGAGGATACTGACGGCGACGGCCAGGCCGATCTGTACGAGACGGTCTCCGATGCGTGGGGCCTGTCGGGCAATTACCACGAGTTCATCGCCGGACCGGTCCGGGACCCGGAGGGGAATCTCTACGTGTCGCTCGGGCTGGCATCGGGCAACGCCGACCCTCGACCACCGGTGCGGGGCGAGATGACCCGTCGGCCGCGAGTGGCGGCTCCTCCGGTCGAGGGGCTGGTCAACAAGATCGGCCACTACTCCCCCGTGCCCTACCGGGGCTGCGCACTGCAGATCCGCCTGGATGGCAGCGCGCGGCCGTTCGCCTGCGGATTCCGGCAGCCTAACGGAATTGTTGCCACGCCCGACGGCGAGATTCTGGTGACCGACAACCAGGGCGATTGGGTCGGCACCTCGCCGCTGCACCACGTCACCGAAGGAGCGTTTCACGGGCATCCGGCATCGCTCCACTGGCACCCGGAATTCCTCGGCGCGAATCCGGTCGAGGCCGCCGTTGACGAACTGGACCGGCGCCGCAAGCGGCCCGCGATCCTCTTTCCTCAGGGCGACATGGGCGGATCGACCGCCGGCATGGCCTTCGAACCGGGCACAGGCGCCTTCGGGCCGTACCATGGCCAGCTGTTTGTCGCCGAATGGACCTACCCGCGCGTGCTGCGGGTGGACCTGCAATGGGTCGGCGACACCCTGCAGGGGGCGGCCTTCCCCTTCGTCGAGGGAAACGGCCTGCGGATGGCCAACAATCGGATGGCGTTTGCCCCAGACGGCCGCAGCCTCTATGTGGCGCAGACGTCACGCATCTGGGGCTCCACAGAGGGACTCCAGAGAATCGTGTGGCAGGGCCGCACGGCGTTCGACATTCTCGCGATGAAACTCGTGAGGGACGGCTTTGAACTGCGCTTCACCAAGGCCGTCGATCCGAACACGGCCAGCGATCCCGGAAACTACTCCATGACTCGCTACCGCTACCTGTACCACGCCGGGTACGGATCACCGAAGGTCGGCGTCACTCCCGTCGCAGTGACCCGCGCCCGCGTGTCCGCCGACAGAATGGCCGTGAAGCTGTCTGTGCCGGACCTCGTGGAGGGCTGGCTCTACGATCTCCGCCCGGTGTCGGTGCGAAGCTCTGCCGGCGAGCAACTCGCTACGACCATGGCCGCCTACACCCTCAATCGCAGGGTCGAGTAGCCGCGTGGGCGGCCCGCCTCAGGACTTGAGCCACTTGAAGTAATAGAAGACCAGGTCTTGCGATCCGGTGTTCTTGATGCCGTGGAGCTCGTTCGCGTTGGTGTACATCATCGCGCCGGCCTGCACCTCGGTGGTCTCGCCCTCGACATATATCTCTCCGCTCCCTTCCGCAACTAGAAGGATCTCCTCTTCCGGATGCTTGTGGGGCGGGTGCGGCTCCATTCCCGAGCGCAGGCGCAAGCTGCCGCCCTCGAAGACCTGCAGGTCGTTCGTTGCCCCTTGGTAGTAGATGTGCTGGACTCCGAACGGGTGCGACAGCTCTTCGGCCTTCTCCGGCGTCCGGACGCTGGCCTTGATTCCTGCGCGCGCGGCACTTGAGCCGCCCAGGATGGCCGAGCCCATCGTGGCGGTTGCAATTGAGAGGAACAGTCGGCGATCTTCCATGGATTACCTCCCTTCGCCGACCCGATGGGCCAGCGAGAGCCCCCAATTTACAGTCGCGCTCGGTCCATAGTCAAATGTGGCTCGCGCTCGGCGGCGCAAGGCCGATCACCTCGATGCTGGCCTCCCGCGACGCTGCCCCTAGGCGACGGGCTTCTCAGCGGGTCCGCCCCGCTCCATGAGACAGTAGCCGGAACTCTCGGCAGTCTTCACAGTGAAGTCGTCCTGCACTGGCCTCACGGAGCCGGAGCGGTGGTGGGTGCCAGCCCATGTCGCTCTCGCCAGCGAGGGTAGTCCTCGTCGAGGAGTTCCGTAGCCCACGTGCCGTGATAGGCGTATCCGCTGCGCCGCTCCTCGCCGATCTGCGAGAAGTCGTAGCGGTAAACCGAGTCCCGGTCCAAGTACAGCGGACGGTTGGTGTCGAGTTCGTAGAATCGGGCCCACAGCAGGGGCGCGTCCGGGTCTTCGACCAGGCTTCGCGCGACGCGCCCGTCTGACGTGGGAGCTCGGTGGATCCGTACCCCGGACATGGCGACCGAACGCAGCCACGCGACCGCCCCCTCAATCGACGCCGCGATTTCCGGCGTGGGATCCTCAACGGACATCAGGAATCTTACGATGCCGACGGACTCCCCGCCGGATAGGGATGGCGGCTCGTAGGAGCGCGCCCACGCGGGCTCAAGCGTCTGTTCATCGTGCTGGGCACACCAGGCGGTGAGCCGGCCCGCTTGCCTGACTTGGGAGCGGAGGATCACGTCAATGCCCCTTGCGACTGCCGCGGATGCGCTCTCGCGGCGCGTACGGTCCACGAAGCTATACGGCGCTCGACCGGCACTCACCTCGCGCAGGAGGGTGAGGACGTTGACCATGGCATTGTCGTTGTATGTGATCCGTGAATAGTAGCCCTCTCGCAACGGGAAGTACTGCGGCCACCCTCCGTTCGAGTACTGGGCTGCGAGTAGATAATCGACTCCACGCTCGAACGACTGCCGGTACTTCGCCTCTGCGGTGCCGTCGTACACCAGCGCGAGGAATCGCATCGGCGTCGTAGTGGCACCGTTGTCGATGGTGGGTTGCTCGGCATTCCCCGGAGACGATGGCGGCTCAAGGAGGTCGGTGTTCTTGGGCCAGCCGCCGTGCCTGGTCTGGTGCAGAATCACCGTGTCTGCGGCCACGCGGGCCTCTCCGGACGCGTACCACTCCATTGGTAAGCGAAGCATCTCGCCGCCCCACCCGGGCGTGGGGGAGTCGGTTGGGTTTCCGCAGGCCGAAGTCAAGATCGCCAGGACTGCCGCCGACACCACGACGTTCAGCGTTGCCCCGCCGCCGGGTCCGGTTGGGAAGATTGTCATCCTTACGACTCTTCTCACATCCCAATTCTCCACCATGACAGGCGGACTTCGAATCGCGCTGTCTGGCCAACGCCGTTCCAGACCGCGGCTCCAACGCTCGAGGCAGGGGCACTTGGGAGTCGCCCTAGTGCAACTTCGGTCCAACGACCGGGCGTCCGCTGAGGCCGTGTCACAGGCCTCCGAGTGCCGGCCGCAACGGTCAGTCCGGTGGGCGCTCGTGATAGTCCGTCCGCGCCCCTCTGGGCCGGTTCTTAAACTCCCGCGCGAGCCGCACAAATGCGCTGACGACCGCTTCGAAAATCGCCTCGCCCTTCCCGGGTGTCCCAAGTGTCGGGTCTCCGTAGGTCCCGGTCTTGCTGAAGCGCGTCCACTCGTCCATCAGGTGCACCGGCGACCCCTCCA
>JAJDWM010000108.1 GCA_022825595.1 Bryobacterales bacterium
CATTCTCCGAACAGGTGTGGGCGGTGCGGCATGATCTTACGAAGTACGTTGCTTGGTTCGTGGCGGTTGCCGAGGCCTTTGGCTGCCCGCTGATTTCGTTGGGCCGACGCCTGCTCCCGTCGTCCGGTCCGAGCTGCGAGACCGTTGGTCTGGCTCTTACTGGCCCTGAGCCTCGCTCCTGATCCTCAGTCCCGTCGGTGGAGCCAGGACCCCACGCTAGATGCACCCCCAGCCTCACTCGGAGTGCTGCAATTCCAGCGGCGAGAGAAGTGCCCACAGGGCCCACTGTCGAACGATCCAAAGCGACGCTGCGCGTTTGTGCGGGATTCGTTGAGTGCCCGATCCCCCGCACGTCGGTGGCCATAATGGTTAAGCCCTCATTGGCGGGTCGGTAACTCGCTGCCGTCTCGGGCAGCCGGGTCGCGGGTGATGCCGGCGGGGCTCGGAAGTCACCATGCTCCAGCACTTCACTGCGTTTTGTCGAAACCGATTCGTCTTGGCTGCCATTGCTGGTGGGCTTCTCGGTGCCTGCTCGCAGCCCGAGCCAGATGCCCAGACGCCCCCGAACATCATCTTTCTGATGGCGGACGACATGGGCTACGGCGATCCCGGCAGCTACAACGAGGACTCGAAGATCCCCACCCCGCACATGGACTACCTAGCGGCGCAAGGGATGCGGTTCACCGACGCGCACTCGGGCTCGGCGGTCTGCACGCCGACGCGCTACGGGGTCGTAACGGGAAGGTACGCGTGGCGCTCCAGGCTCAAGAGCGGGGTCCTCTCTGGCTACTCCCGCTCGCTCATCGAGCCGGGCCGGATGACCGTCGCCAGCATGCTCAAGGGGAGCGGCTACCACACCGCGGTTATCGGAAAGTGGCACTTGGGGCTCGACTGGTCAACGCTGAGCGAGCCCCAGAGCTGGGACGAGGGAAACAAGGCGACGGCCTTCCAGGGAGCCTCGGACTTTGCCAAGCCGGAGGGCTTGGAAATCGACTTCACCAAGCCCGTGACCCACGGTCCTATGGACGTGGGCTTTGATTACTCCTACATCATTCCCGCATCGCTCGACATGGCCCCGTACGTGTACTTGGAGAACAACGCCTGCGAGAAACCGGCCACCGTGCACGAGCCCGGGCGATTTGACGGACCGGTCTTCTGGCGTCCCGGCGAGGCCGCTGAGGGCTTCGACTTCTACGATGTGCTCCCGAACCTTACGCGGCACGCGGTCAACTACATTCGGCAGCGCGCCGAATCCCCGGACCAGCCGTTCTTTCTCTACTTTCCGCTGCCGGCCCCGCACTGGCCGTGGGTGCCCACTGAGGAGTTCGAAGGGCGGAGCCGCGCTGGGCTGTACGGAGACTTCGTCGTGCAGGTGGACGCCCAGATCGGCATGGTGATCGCCGCCCTAAAGGAGACTGGGCAGTTTGACAACACCCTCTTCGTGGTCACGAGCGACAACGGTGCGGAGTGGGATCCGAGCCACATCGAGGAGTTCGGCCACCACGCCAACCACGCGAGCCTGCGGGGCAAGAAGCGTGACGCTTGGGAGGGCGGTCACCGGATGCCGTTCATTGCGACCTGGCCGGCTCGGGTAGCGCAGGGCGCGACGAGCGACCAGACGATCTGCCACACGGATTTGATGGCGACGGCCGCTGAGATCGCAGGGGTCGAGCTGCCGAGCGACGCTGGCGAGGACAGTGTGAGCTTCCTGCCTGCGCTGACCGGCACGGATGCCGGCCCCCTCCGGGAAGCTGTCGTGCACCACTCGGTGGACGGCACGTTCGCCATCCGCCAAGGCCATTGGAAGTTCGTCGATGGCCAGGGGCCAGGGTCGAACCAGTGGGATGGCCCTGCGCCTGGCGACCCTCCCGGCCAGCTGTACGACATGGATGCGGACCGGCACGAGGACAGCAATTTATATAAGGAGCAGCCCGAAGTCGTCGGAGCCTTGAAGCAGCTATTGGAGCGATACAAATCGGAAGGCCGCAGCCGCCCGCGTTAGCCTCCGCGGCCAAGTTCGAGGTCGCCGGGGCAAAGTAAGGCCTTGCCTCAAGCAATCTGAACCAGGCGGCCTGATGCGGGTCGAGCCCTTTGATAGGCTTGTTAGGCGTTTTATGGGTGCGACGTGGGCGCCCGATGTTAGCTAGAGGAGGACAACCATGACCATTCGATCCGCAACGGGGATCGCGCTCGCGGCCCTATGCGTATTCCTGATCACACCCGCCACTTCGCCGGGCCAGACATTCTTCGGCACCCTCGTCGGCTCCGTGCAGGACTCGACCGGTGCCGTGATTCCAGGGGCCGGAGTGACGCTCACCAACATCGCCACTGGCGAACAGCGTGTTCAGGAGACGGAGGCCTCGGGTCTGTACCGCTTTGTGAACCTTGTCCCCGGGCAATACCGTTTGGAGGCCCGCTCTGATGGCTTCAAGCAGTTCGCGCAGGAGCCAATCACGATCGAAGTTGAGGCTAGCGTGCGCATCGACCCGATCCTAGAGATTGGCGAGGTCACCGAGGTCGTCGAAGTGGTGTCCAGCACGCCCCTGCTGCAGTCCCAAACCTCGTCTCTCGGGCAGGTCGTTGAGTCGCGCAAGGTCACAGAGACGCCGCTGAACGGCCGCAACGTGCTCAATCTCGTGGCCTTGGCCCCGGGGGTCGTGCCCCAAGGGCAGTCCATGCAGAGCCCCACCGGCGTCAACATCTTTGCTTGGGGCAACTATCAGATCGGCGGCGGCATGTCCAACCAGAGCGCGACAACGCTCGACGGCGCGCCGGTCAACATTGGCTACGCCAACCTCACGGCGCTCGTTCCGACCCAGGATGCGGTCCAGGAGTTCAAGATCCAGACCAACAACCTCGGTGCCGAGTTCGGCAGGTTTGCCGGCGGCGTGATCAACATGGCCACCAAGTCCGGCAGCAACGACTTCCACGGCACGGCCTACGAGTTCCTGCGCAACAGGGTCCTGAACTCCAACACCTTCTTCAACAACGCTAGCGGTATCGACACACCTCCCTTTGTGCAAAACCAGTGGGGCGCCAATGTCGGCGGCCCGATTGTCCGCGACCGGGTCTTCTTCTTCTCGTCGTACGAAGGTTATCGGCAGCGCCAGGGTCGCTCGCTGCTCTTGGACTCGCCGACTGAGGCCATGCAGAGGGGAGATTTTTCCGAATTAGACCAGGCGATCCACGATCCCTTCTCGATCACAAGCGCGGATGACCTTCCGCGGACACCGTTCCCGAACAACCTCATCCCTGAGTCCAGGCAGGACGCGACCTCCAGGTCGCTCAGCCACCTCTGGGCGAGGCCGAACCAGCCCGGACGCCTGAACCTCAACTACGCGGCCAATGCCAGCGACGGCGGCAACAACGACCAGCTCAACAACCGCGTGGACTGGACCGCCAGCGACAAGCACCGCGTCATGGGCCGCTGGACATGGTGGGACAACCTGACTTTCGGTGTTGACCCGTACGGGACGGGAGCGCACATCGACGCCGGGCCGGAGACCTTCACGACCAACCAGATCGTGCTAGGCGACACCTGGCTGATGTCCCCGACGACAATCTTGGACCTCAGGGCGGCCTGGACCCGGTTCCGGTACGACCGTTCCCCGGCCAGCCAGGGCATCGACCTGACCCAGTTCGCGTGGCCGTCCTCGCTGGTCAGCCAGATCCCGGAGTCCTTCCGCCACATCCCGACGCCCTGCGTTGAGAGCTACAGCCTCTTCTGCGCACAGGGCACGGGAAGCATTATCATCGGCCGTCAGGAGAATCTTGCCTTCCTGCCCAGCCTGACGCTGATCCGCGGTCGGCACACGTTGAAGATCGGCGGGGATGTCCGCCGGCTGACGCACAACTACGCCCAGAGCAACACCCCCAGCGGCATCTTCGACTTCAACTCCAAGTTCACCGCCGACGACCCCTTCAACCCGACCGGGGGCTGGGGCTTCGCCTCCTTCCTGCTCGGCACGGGCAGTTCCAACAGGGGAATCACCACTCCAGGCCTCGTCGCAGGCCAGATGATCTACCGGGCTGCGTACATCAATGACCAGTGGCAGGTCAACGATCGGCTCACCCTCAACGTCGGCCTGCGCTGGGAGAGGGCCGGTAACTTCTCGGAGCGCTTCGACAACATGACCTCGCTGGCACTGGATTCGGTCAACCCCCTATCGAGCGCCACCGGGCTGGATCTGCGAGGCCAGCTGGCCCTGGTCAATTCGGATCTGCGCCCGCCTAGGACGCGCCTCAACGACTACCACCGCTTCGCCCCGCGTTTGGGCATCGCGTATCGCGTTGACGAGAAGACGGTCATTCGCACCGGGTACGGAATCTTCTGGCTCCCGAGCGACGTGGCCTTCGCCATCGCCCCCAACCAGGACGTGGTCAACACGATCGGCACGCCTTGGCTGGCATCGATTGACGGCGGCGTTACGCCGTACCGCCTGCTCAGCGACCCGTTCCCCGACGGTGTGCTCTCACCCCCCGGGCGGGACACGACGTTCCTCAACACCCTGGTGGGCGGTCTCGGTATCCGTTCGCCCGTGCCGGACCAGCCCTTGAGCTACATGCAGCAGTGGAACTTCAACATCCAGCGGCAGTTCGCGGGCGGCACGCTGATCGACGTGGCCTATGCGGGGTCCAAGGGGACCAGCCTGCCGGTGAACGCTCAAACGATCAACCAGCTCCCGGACCAGCACCTGTCCCTCGGCCCGGCGCTGAACGAGCAGGTCCCGAACCCGTTCTTCGGAATCATTGATTCGGGGGCGCTAGCGCAGAGAACGGTATCGCGCGGCCAGCTTCTGCGCCCGTATCCCCACTTCACAAACGTTGAGATGTCCGGTCCGACCAACCGGAGCTCGACCTACCACGCCTTCCAGGCAAAGCTGGAGCGCCGATTCGCCGGGGGCGCCAGCTTCTTGGCGTCCTACACGGCCAGCAAGCTGATCTCAGACGCCGATACGCTGACCGGCTGGCTGGACGGCCTTGAAGGCTTCAGCGCCCAAGGCTGGGCCACGGGCGGCAACAACAACGACCTGCGGGCGCTGAAGTCCTTGGCTCCGTTCGACGTGTCGCAGCGCTTGGTCCTCAGCTACGTGCTTGACCTGCCGTTCGGCGAAGGCAAGCCCTTGGGCGCAAACCTGACCGGCGCCGCGAAGCACATCGTCAGCGGTTGGGGCGTCAACGGCGTGACCACGATCCAGACTGGCTTCCCGCTCGGCGTCACCACGTCCCGCAACCTCTCGAACTCGTTCGGAGGCTCCCAGTTCCCGAATAACAACGGCACGAGCGCGGAGCTGTCCGGCGACCCGCAGACCCGCCTTGACGAGTACTTCAGGACGGACGTGTTCAGCCAGCCGGCGGCATTTACATTCGGAAACACCGGCCGAATCCTGCCCGACACGCGAGGGCCGGGGATCACTCAGTGGGACTTCGCCGTCTTCAAGCGAACGCAGATCGGGGAGCAGGTCGGGATCGAGTTCCGGACGGAGTTCTTCAACCTCTTCAACACCCCGACTTTCCGGCACCCGGGCACGAGCCTTGGGACCCCGCAGTTCGGGGTGATCAGCGGCACCCGGGGGGTGCCCCGACTTGTGCAATTCGGCCTGCGTGTCCAGTTCTGACCTAGGTTCGCGAGTGCCATGAGGCCAAGCCCGGGAGCGGCCCGGCCGCTCCCGGGCCGCGTCGCAAGGAACCGTGACACCGACCCCTGAGGCATCTAAGGCGACAGCCCGCCTATGGGCTTGCGCCGCTCTGGCGGCGCTGGTGGCGGGCCATCTTCTGGCGCAGGCGCCCGGCGGCGTCCGGGAGCACTTCCAGATGGGCCGCGGAGCCTTGGCCGAGGGGCGGCTGCAGGATGCCGAGGAGTCCTTTCGCCAGGCCTTGAGCCTTGACTCGCGCGTAGTCGAGGCGCGCGCCAACCTCGGGCTTGCGCTATTCCTGCAGGGGCGTTATTCCGAGACCGTCTCAGAGCTGTCGGCGGCGGCGGAACAGCGACCGGACCTCCACGTCGCCCAGTTGTTCCTAGGGCTTGCCCACCTGAGGATGGGGGCGGCCGCCGAAGCCATACCACACCTTGAGGCAAGCCTCCGCCTGGATCCCTCAAACCTCGAGGCACGGAGAGTCCTCTCAGCGTGCCAGCTCGCTGAGGGCGACTACGCGGCCGCCGTGCAGGAGTTCCGGGCCGCATTCTCGGCCACGCCCGACGCCGTGCAGGGCTGGCACGCTCTGGGCCAGGACTACATGCGCCTCATGAGCGACCTCGCCGGGCGGCTCGTCGTGAGCCATCCCGACTCTGTCTGGGCCGCGCGCCTGGGGGCCGACATGCTCGGGCTGAGTCAAGCGTGGGAGGCGGCGGCGACATATTTCGGCTCGGCTGTCGGGCGTGCACCGGGCCTGCCCGGCCTGAACGCGGCATTCGGCGCGGCGCTGATGCGTCTTGGGCGTGTTGACGAGGCCCGATCCCGCTTCGAGGCGGAGCTCCGGATCGATCCCCTTTCGGAGCAGGCCCGGGCCGGCCTTGCCGAGCTGGCTATTCGTGGAGGCGACCCTGCCGCCGCGCTGCAGCATGTCGCGGCCATCCGGGATTCATTCCCAGCGTGGCTGCTCCACGCGCCGTTTCCCCTAGGCTCGGCAGGGCGCGAAGCGCTGACAACAGCGTTGGCGTACTTGGAAGGGGAGAAGGGGGCCCCTGCGGCATTCCTGCGGTGGAGGCTGTCGACCGATGGATCATCCGCCGACGCGGCACGGCAAGACCTCGAAGCAACCGTGCGGGCCGCCCCGCTACGCGAGCCACGCAGCGCCGATGCGGAAGCGCTGTGTGCCGGCCACCTGTTTGAGGAGTGCGTACGGGCCTTCACCCAGCGCCGGTCGCTGTCACGGGCCGACCTGCTATTGATGGGCCGCGCTTACCTGGCTCTTGGAGCGCCCGACAGAGCCATCGTCGCCTTCACCCACGCCATGCGCGGGACGGACGAAGACCTGCCGGAGGCGCTGTACTGGACGGTCCGAACCCTCCAGTCCTTGGCAGATTCCTGCTTTAGGGAGGTCGACGCCCTCGCTCCTGACTCTTGGCGCGCCCACCAGCTGCGCGCCGAGGCCCACCGTCAGCGGCAGGCCGATGCGGAGGCCATCGCGGAATACCGCAAGGCGATCGATCTCAAGCCGGACGAGCCTGGGTTGCACCGCAGCCTCGGGTTGATATATCTGCTCGACAACGACCTTGTCGAGGCAGAGACATCGCTCCGCAGGGCGCTCGAGCTGGATGATTCGGACCCTCGCACACTCTATTTCGCCGGCCGGCTGTTTGTCGCGCGGCAGCAGCATGCGGAGGCAGTGCCCTATCTGGAAGCGGCGCTTCGCATCGACCCGAACCTGGTGGAGGCCAGACCCAGCCTGGGCCGGGCCTATCTGAGGGTCGGGCGGTTCAGGGAGGCTGCCGAGCAGCTGGAGCGGGCCCTCGTGCTCGACTACTACGGGGATATCCACTACTCCCTGTTCCAAGCGCACGTTCGCCTTGGGAACGCAGAGCTCGCGCGGGCGGCGGTGGAACGCTCGGCGGAGATGCGCAAGCGCACGTTTTCGCGCGACCGCGACCGGCTGGATCGATGGATCAAGAGCGAGTAGCGCTCTTCGCGGCACTACTGGGGATTGCCGTCACGGCCGCGCCAGCCGGCCCGATCCAGTTCCGTGACGTTGCCGCCGAGGCCGGCGTCGACTTCCGCTTGGAGAACCATCCGACAGCCGAGAAGCACATGATCGAGACTATGGCGGGCGGAATTGCCGTGTTCGACTATAACGGCGACAGCCTGGCTGACATTTACTTCACGAACGGCGCTGAGATCCCTTCGCTGCGCAAGACATCTCCCAAGTACTGGAACCGCCTCTACCGCAACGAAGGAGGCATGCGATTCACGGATGTCACAGCAGGTGCGGGAGTTGCCGGCAGCGGCTACGACATGGGCGCCGCCGCAGCGGACTACGACAACGACGGAGATGTCGACCTGCTCGTGGTCGGCGTGTTCCGCCTGACACTCTTCAGGAACCGGGGTGATGGCACGTTCGCCGACGCCACCCGCTCGGCTGGCCTGCTGCAGCGCGACTGGGCGGTAGCCGCCGGCTGGTTCGACTACGACAGCGACGGCCAGTTGGACCTGTTCGTGGTCAACTACGCCCGCTGGAGTCTGGACTTCGACACGTTCTGCGGGGATCCGGACCGGGGCCTGCGGGCCTATTGCGATCCCTCGCGGCTGACTCCTACGGCGAACCGGCTCTACCGCAACGTCGGCCAGGGCAGGTTCGAAGAGGTCAGCGGGCCGGCCGGCATCGGGGCGCACTTGGGGCGGGGAATGAGCGTGGCCTTCGGCGACGCGGATGGCGACGGCTGGATCGACGCCTTCGTCACGAACGACAATCTGCCCAATTTCCTGTTCCTGAACCGGGAGGGCGAGGTCTTCGAGGAGGGAGGACTCTTCGGGGGAGTGGCCCTGCTGCAGCACGGAGAACCGGTCGCCAGCATGGGCGTCGACTTCCGCGACTACGACAACGACGGCCTCCCGGATCTGGCCGTCACGGCGCTCATCGCGGAGACCTTCCCCGTGTTCCGGAATGTCGGCGGGGGCTTCTTCGAGGATGCCACCGCTCCGTCCGGGATGGCCCTTCTCTCGAATCGGCACAGCGGATGGGGCATCGGCCTGTTCGACCTGGACAATGACGGGTGGAAGGACGTATTCACGGCGAACTCGCACGTCAACGACGTCATCCGGAACTTCGAGCCGACCACTCCATACCGCGAGCCGAACACCGCCTTTGCGAATCGGGGCGACGGCTCGTTCGAGCCCGCTGACGATGGGCTCGCCGGCAGCCCGAGGGCCCACCGAGGCTGCGCATTCGCGGACTTCGACCGTGACGGCAGGGTGGATGTGGTGGTGGCGTCCCTAGGGGACAGGGCCGAACTTTGGCAGAACGCCAGCCCCGGACGGAACTCCTGGCTCAACGTGCGCCTCAGGGGCACGCGCTCCAACCGGGACGGCTTGGGGGCAATCGTTGAGGCGGCGGGTCAGGCCAATCCGATGACGAGCGCCGTCGGCTATGCTTCCTCAAGCCACGATGGCGTCCACTTTGGCCTCGGCGTGGCGGAACGCACGGAAGTAAGAGTGCGATGGCCCGGCGGACGGGTCCAGGGCTTTGGCACGGTGGAAGCGAACCGGGTCTTGGAGATTAGCGAAGACCGCTAAGCGCCATCGACCGCAGAGCAGCTCTGCACGCACCGGCCTGCAACCCGAGCGTCGCCGTGCCCCGTGCCCGCCGCCCGTCAGTGCCAAGCCCCCGGAGTCCGAGGGATCCGCCCCGCTGGTCGGGCCGCCGAGATTTGAACTCGGGACCTCTTCCACCCCAAGGAAGCGCGCTACCAGGCTGCGCCACGGCCCGACGACGGTCGCGGTGTGCTGAGTCCATTCTACCTGGGCGGATTGGCGGGCCGTGTGATAGATTGATCGCTGTGAACCCGGCCAGCGTACCTCGAGATGCGCTCAAGGTCCTCCGAGAGAAGGGCTTGCGGATCACCAAGAAGCGGGAACTGGTATTTCGGCTGATCCATGTTTCAAAGGACCATCTCGACGCCCACCAGATTTACGAGCTAGCCCAGCTTGAGGATCCGGCCATTAACGAGGTCACGGTGTACCGGACTCTCAAGGTCCTTAAAGAGTTTGGCCTGATCGACGAGCTGGACTTGATGCACCACGAGGGGGAGAAGCACTACTATGAGACCCGCCTCAAGCGCGAGCACGCCCACCTCGTGTGCATGCGCTGCGGCGCGGTCCTCGAGTACTTCGGCGACCCGCTCCGAGAGATGAAAGAGCAAGTGGAGTCGCAGTTCGGCTTTCGTGTCAAGGTGGCGCGAACCGAATTCGGCGGATACTGCGCGGACTGCCAAGGTCCCCCCGCGAGGGCCGACCAGCCGGTGGGCGAGGCACGGCCCGGCGGCGGCTAGAGCGTCCCCTGCGACGGCGCCAAGAGCATGGGCGCGCACGACAGCGCTGGCTCGCCACCTCGCAAGCTTTCCCTGCTCGTCGAGCCAGCCTCGGGCCAGTGCCAGCATGTGCCTGTCGACCGCAACCCGTTCGTGATCGGCAGGCACACGAGGTGCGACCTCGTACTGGCTGACAACCGGATCTCGCGGCGGCATGCTCGCATCGCCAACCGGGGGCACGGCTACATGCTCGAAGACTTGGGCAGCCGCAACGGCGTCTTCCTGAACGGGAAGCGGGTCTCCAAGAGGGCAGCGATCGTGGAGGGCGACCGGCTCGGGTTTGGTGTCGGAGACGCGTACCAGATCACGATCCGCGAGGGCCACATCTCGCGCCTGCCGTTGCTGCAAAAGGTGGCCGGGCTGGGGGAGGAGCGGCAACGGACGGGTACGCTCGGGCGCCTGTCGGCCATGCTCGACGTGGCCCGCACGATGGAGTCCGCCAGCGGAGTGGACGACGTGTTCGCCGCCGTCCTGGAAGCGGCCTTGGCGATCGCAAATGCCGAGCGGGCCTTCCTCCTGCTGCGGGATTCCGAATCCAAGCTGGTGGTCAGGGCCGCCCGCAGCACGGAGGGCCGTGCGTCCATCGCGCGCGGTCTCACCGTTCCGCTCGATGAGATCTCCCGCGCCCTCGACCGGCGTGCGCAGCTATTCAGCATGGATCTGGACGTCTCAACGCTGGCTGAGGGCAGCCCTCGGGCCGCGCTCTGCGTGCCCATTCTTCGAATGCGCTTGGGCCACGACCACGAGACTAAGGTCATTTCGGCCAAGCGCGACACGCTGGGGGCCCTGTACATGGATTCGCAGCATTTGGGGATGTTGCCTGCGGAGGCCAACCAGGCTCTGCTGCACGCGCTCGCCATCGAGGTCTCGACCAGCGTGGAGAACGCCAGACTCTTGGAGCAGGCCCGCCAAAAGCGGCGCCTCGAGCAGGAGCTCTCGATGGCGCGCGAAATCCAGCGTGCTTTGCTGCCCACGGCCCTGCCGCGGGACGGGTGGTTGCTCGCCCGCGGGCACAGCGAGCCCAGCTCCCGGCTGGGCGGTGACTACTATGACCTGATGCGATTGGCGGCCGGCAACTGGGCGGCCGTCCTCGCCGACGTGTCCGGGAAAGGGCCGGCCGCTTCGATTCTCGCCTCGCTGTTGCAGGGCGCTTTCTTCCTTGGGGCAGGGCCGAAGGTCTCCCTCGCCGGCACGCTCGCCCGAATCAATCGCTACCTGTGCGAACGCTCCCGGAACGCCCACTTCGCAACGATCTTCGCGGCCAGCCTGCTTAAGAACGGGCACGTCCGGTGGAGCAATGCGGGCCACTGCCCGGCGATCATCGTGCGGCGGTTCGGACAGTGCGAGCTCTTGGCGCCGAACAGCCGCCCCGTCGGGATCTTCGACAATGCCGAGTTCCGCGAGGACCAGTGCACGTTGCGGCCCCGGGACAAGCTGGTCGTCTACAGCGATGGCGTCACCGAGCTGCGCAACACCGAATCGGAATCGTACGGGCTGGAGCGACTCCGGCAGGTCGCGTCCTCGCATGCCTCGCTCGGAATCGACGCGTTCTTCGACGCGGTGCTGGAGAGCGTTGACGCCTTCGGTGCGGGGTGCGGTCGTCAGGACGATCTCACCCTGATGGTGTTGGAGTTTCGCGGGACGACCACGACCTCGAAGGCTGAGCCGACAGGTCCGCGCGCCCGTGGGCAAAAGACCGATGCCCAAGGGTCGACCGCTGATGAGGCCGACAGGTCTCCGAAATCGCGGCGGGAAAGTGCTTGACTGATGCGACCATACGAAGTAAAATCTTCATGGAGTGACGTCAAGGCGCCCCGATTGGGCGCCTCAAGGTAGGGCGAGCGGGAGGACCGATGCGAATACGGGGAATGCACGTGACGGTCGCGTTGCTTGCCTCTGCGCTTGTGGGCTCGGCGGTGGCACAAGGCCCCGGAGAGCCGGCGAAGCTGAGCGCGAAGGAGGAGAAGCGGCGGCTGGAGCGCCTGCGGAAGGAATTGCGGGGTCCCTTCAAGCGGTGGCTGGACGAGGACGTGCGCTACATCATCACGCCCCAAGAGCGCAGGGCGTTCATTCAGATGGCGACCGACGAGGAGCGCGAGAACTTCATCGAGTCTTTCTGGATGCGTCGGGATCCAACGCCGGACACGATTGAGAACGAGTACAAGGAAGAGCACTACCGGCGGATCGCTTATGCCAACGACCGCTTCGCATCAGGGATTCCGGGCTGGAGGACGGACCGGGGCCGGATCTACATTGCATACGGCCCGGCGGACGAGGTGGAGTCCCATCCCTCGGGAGGCCAGTACCAGAGACCTTACGAAGAGGGCGGCGGGTTCACCTCGACATACCCCTTCGAGATCTGGCGGTATCGCTGGATCGAGGGCATCGGCAGCGACATTCTGCTTGAGTTCGTGGACCCGACCATGACCGGAGAATACCGCCTGACGATGGACCCTTCCGAGAAGGACGCGCTGTTGCACGTGCCGGGAGCGGGCCTGACCCTCTCCGAGCAGATGGGACTCACCACGAAGGCCGACCGCTTCCGCCGGACGGACGGGACGCGCATGGGGATGCCAATCGGCGGGGCCCAGTCGATACGCTACAACCAATTCGAGCGTCTGCAGCTGTACGCGAATATTTTCAAGCCGCCGGCCGTCAAGTTCAAGGATTTGGAGGCGATCGTCAACTCGACAATCGACTACGACACGCTCCCCTACGAGGCCGACATCCACTTCGTGCGCGTCACCAACAATTCCGTGCTCACCGGAATCACGGTCCTGCTTCGCAACGAGAACCTCGTCTTCAAGGAGGAGGGCGGCCTGCACAAGGCCGTGGCCAATATCTTCGGACGCATCACCACGATGACCCGTCGTGTGCAGTCGACGTTCGAGGACACGGTGAGCATCACCACCACGGCGGAGCGCATGCACCAGGAGGTGGGCCGGTCCTCGATCTACAACAAGACCCTACCGCTGGCGCCGGGCATGTACCGCCTAGAGCTCGTGGTAAAGGACCTGGTCGGGGAGACCATGGGGACCTATCGCACCGCGATGCGCGTGCCCGAGTTCGACGATGAGGCGTTGGCGACATCTTCGCTGATCCTGGCGGACAAGATCGAGCGGGTGCCCATCCGCTCGCTGGGCACCGGCCAGTTCGTGATCGGCAGTTCCAAGGTGCGGCCGCGCATCGACGAGTCCTTCAAGCGCGAAGAGAAGATGGGCATCTACCTGCAGATCTACAACCTCGGGCAGGATGAAGAGACCAGCCGGCCACGAGGGGACGTCACCTACCAGATCGCGCGCTTAGAGACCCCCGACGAGCTGTTGCTCAACTTCACCGAGGATGTCAACGCGATCCGCGGTGCGTCTTCCCGCCAGGTCGTGATCGAGAAGCTGCTTCCATTGCAGACCCTCGAACCTGGCCAGTACAAGCTGAACCTGCTCGTGCAGGACCGCATCAAGAACGAGAGCTTGGCGCCGAGCGCCACATTCCAGGTGCAGTGATCGTGTTAGGCGCCGAGCGAAAGCCTTCCGGGCGAACGCGGCGTCTTTGCACGGTTTGGCTGGCCGTCACCATGCTTGCCGCACCGGCCTTTGCCGATTCGGGAAGCAGCATCGGCGGCTTGGTCCGCGACCTGGCCGGCATCCCGCAGATGGACGCGGACGTTAGGCTGCTGAGGGCCGACGGATCGGTGCTGCGCAGCGCCAAGAGCGACTACCGCGGCTGGTTCCAGTTCACCGGGCTGTTTCCGGGAAGTTATTCGGTCGAGGTGCGGCAGCCAAGCTTCGCGCTGGCCCGCAAGGACGAGCTGTCCGTCGCGCCCGGCAAGCGGACGTTCCTCGAGGTCACCCTCAACGGGGTCTTCGCCAGCCTGCAGCTGGGCTACGGGAGCCAGGTGCGCGACATGACGGACCGCTGGAAGTGGGTCCTGCGCGCGAAGCACTCGCGGCGCAACGTCCTGCGCTTCGCGCCTGCCGAGCACGACGAGCGTGAGAGATTCCTGCGCAAACTGGACGGCACGTTCGAGGACACCCACGCCTATGCCCAGCTCACGGCAGGGCAGGGGAACGGTTCGGACGGCCTCAGCACGCGGCGCGACTTGGGAACTGCCTTCGCTGTCGCCACGTCCCTGTTCGGCAGCCACGACGTCATCCTCAGCGGGAACAGCGGTGCTGGCCGCCCGGACATTCCGGGCAGCACGACTGCGTTCCGCACGAGCTACTCCAAAGAGGTCGGAATCGCCAAGCCGGAGGTCGCATTGACCGTCAGGCAGGTGCAGGCCTCCTCAGCGGCTGCGCGCCGCATGGCCGCCCCCGGACAGGACCGCCAGGGTCTTCCGAAGCTCGAGACATTCTCGCTGGAGCTCGGGGACTCGGTGCGCCTTGCGGAAAGGCTGCGGGTCGAGTACGGGCTGCTCTTCGAATCCGTGCGCTTCCTCGATCGCCTGAATGTCGCCAGCCCATACGCGAAAGTCGCGTACGAGTTCGGCGGGGGACGAGAGCTGGCCGTGAGCTATGCGTCCGGCGTGCCGCCCCCGTCGGCCACGCGCGCCGGCGTCGACGCGGCCCTGCGCAGCAGTGTGCACCACCTCGGGAGCTTCCCGCGGGTAACCGTTGTCGACGGTCGGCCGACTGTCCAGCGATCCGAACACGCCGAGGCGGCCTACAGGCAACGCTTCGGCAACGGGCTGGTCGAAGCTGCCGTCTACAGCGAAAGGACCCGCGACGCGGCTATCTCCGCCACCGTGCCGGAAGGCACTCTGGGAGACGGAGAAGTCGTCCCAGACTTGTACTCGACCGCTTCCACCGTCAACGCCGGCAGCTATCAGGCTTCCGGGGCCCGCGTGTCATATTCGCGAAAGATCGCCGACCGCCTGCGGGCGTCGCTGGGGTATGGCTACGGAGGCGTCCTGTCACCGACCCGCACGCACTTGCGGGAGGCCTCCGCGGCGGAGCTGCGGGATGTTCTGGAGACGCGGCAGGCGCACATGCTCCTAGCCTTGGTCGAGGTGTCCGTGCCGGGCTCGCGGACCCGCCTCACGGGTTCTTACCAGTGGGCAAGCCGGCAGTCCGTGCTGCCGCCGGACCCGTTCAATGACTTCGCTTCCCGGTCCGATCCGGGCCTGAACGTCAGCCTGCGCCAGCCATTGCCCAGCGTGGCGGGCATGCCGGGCAAGTTCGAGGCCCGCGCGGAGTTCCGCAACCTTCTCAAGACGGGCTACCTTCCCCTGGACGCACCGGGCGGGCGGATCCTGCATCTGCTGCAGGCCATTCGCAGCTATTCCGGTGCCCTCAGCTATGTGTTCTGATCCCGTGTCGTCCTCCGCCTTGTTCCAGCCGCTCTTGGACCGCCGCCGAGCATTGGCGGCGATGCTGGCTGCTGTGGCCTCCGCCGGTCGGCTGATGGCGGCGCGCCAGTGGACCGCGTTGCGCATCATCGTGCGCGACGAAGCCGGCCGCCCGGTCCCGCGGGCCAGCGTCATCGTGCGCCCGCTGAAGGGGAAGCAGAAAAAGTTCAAGCGGAAGGGCCCTGCCCTCGAGCTCAAGACGAGCAACGAGGGCAGCACGCCCGTTCCGCCCCTGCCGCGAGGGCCCGTGCTGATCCAAGTCATCAGCAAGGGGTTCCGCACGCACGGTTCCGAGGTGACGCTCACCGATGCCGAGCAGACGGAAACGATCGTACTGAAGCCTCCGTCCGACCAGTTCTCGGTTCACCGCAAGTAGTAGCAATCACCCCAATCACAGACCAGCCGCTCCGCAGCGGCCAATTAAGAGGAGTTTCCCAAAATGCGCCTGTTCGTCGCCCTTGAGCCGGATTCCCGGACTGTTACCGCCCTGACCGAGCTAGTACGCCGCTTGGCCCCGATGGCACCCATGCGCTGGGTGCATCCGAGCAACATGCACGTCTCCCTGAAGTACATAGGCGAGTGGGACGAGCGCAGACTGGACGAGGTCATCGAGACATTGGACCGTGTCCGCGTGCCCATGAAGGTGACCGTCAGGCTGGCTGGCCTCGGGTTCTTCCCCCACGGACTCAGCCCGCGGGTGTTCTGGGTGATCGCCGAGAATTCTACCGCCCTGCGCCAGCTCGCCAGCAGCGTCGACACCCGCCTTGCCGCGCTGGGCATTGCCCCGGAGGTGCGGCCGTACGTGCCCCACCTGACTCTTGGCCGGCTGCGCGCCGAGTGCAACCTGACAGAGATGCACGAGGCGATCGAAGAGCTTCCGACCCGGGACTTCGGGGGTTTCCCGGTTGAGTCGTTCGCGCTCTACGGCAGCATGCTGACTCGTAGCGGCCCTGTGTATCGCAAGATCGAGGAGTTCCAGTACCATGCTCCGACTGCAGCGGTGCGTCCGGCCCGACTTGCGATGCACGCTTAGACGGCGCTCCGCGAGGCCTCCCGATGGGAGTGGTGGCGAGCCGTCCGAACCTCGTCGAGCGGCGAGCGGCATGGGCCCGGGCCGGCGAGCGCGTGGTGTTCACCAACGGCTGCTTTGACCTACTTCATCCGGGGCACGTGCGCCTGCTGGAGCAGGCCAGCGAGCACGGCGAGCGTCTGGTCGTCGCGGTCAATTCCGACCGCAGTGTGCGCGGCCTGAAGGGGCCGGGACGACCGGTCCTCCCGGAAGGGGACAGGGCCGCCATCCTCGCTTCGCTCGCCTGCGTCGACGCCGTCACGGTCTTTGACGAGGACACGCCCCATGCCCTGCTGGAAGTGCTGCTGCCCGACGTGTTGGTCAAAGGTGCCGACTGGGCGCACTGGATCGCGGGCCGGGAGATAGTGGAGGCCGCGGGCGGACAGGTGTTCGCCATCCCGTTCGAGCGCGGCTACTCGACGACGAACATCGTCGCGAGCATTCGGCGGATGCGACGCCGTTGACACCGCTGGGCTTGGACCAGAGCCTGTCGAGGCTGCGCCGCGGGACGGGCTTCCGCGCATTGGTCGAGGGCCTTGACACGGACCCGCCCGCCTTGCGCTGCTTGGCCGGCCTCACGCCCTTTGCCGCCGCTGCGCACACGCTGCAATTGCGGAGGGCCGCCGGCCGCCGGCCGCTGCTGGCATTGGCTGCATCGCAGGGCGACGCCGAGGGCCTGCACGAGGCGCTGTCGGCTTGGTTCGGGCTCGTCGGTGAGCCGGGCGATGCGCCACCCGTGCTGTTCCCCGCCATGGACGTGGCGCCCGCAGACGGGCTTTCGCCGCATCCGGACATCGCGCAGCGCCGCGCCACGGCCCTCTGGCACATGGCCAGGGGGCAAGTGGCGATCGTCGTGGCGCCGGTGGCCGCCGCAATGCAGAGAGTGGCACAGGCCAGCCTCTACAGGAATCTTGCGGTGCGTGTTCGAGTCGGTGCTGCCGTTGTGCTGCCTGAGCTGGAGCGGCGCTTGGTGGCATTGGGCTACAGCCCGAGCGAGCCGGTCGAGATGGTGGGACAGTTTGCGGTTCGCGGGGGCATCGCCGACATCTTCGCGCCGGGCGCACGGCATCCCTACCGCTTCGAGCTCGTAGGCGACGATGTGGACTCTATCCGAGCGTTCGACCCGCGCACGCAACGCTCCATTCGCAGGCTCGAGTCCATCGAGGTCCTGCCCATGCAGGAGTTCGCTGCGGGCGGTTCCGGCGCTGGGCTGCTGCCTCCGGGCTGGGAGTTCACCGCCACTGGCGGCCAGTGGCGGAGCGGTTCCCTGCTGGACCTTCTGCCCGGAGCGTGGGTCGTGCTCCACGCTCCGGAAGCGATTGAGCGCTCGGCCGGGGAATTCTGGGACAGCCTGCTGGAGGGGCAGGCCGACCGGGCTTCGGCCCCGGAAGAGTACTTTCAGACTTGGGAGGAGCTGCTCGCGCAACTCGCGGGTCGGCCGCGGGTCGCGTTCGCCGAGCTCGGCATGATTCCTTCCGCGTTCGGAAGTCCGGTTACCACCTTACGCATCCCTTCGCGTCCGGTCTCGCGCTTTGAGGGGAATGTGGCGCTGTGCGTTCAGGAGATCAAGGCGCAAGTCGAGGCGGGCACGCACGTGCTCGTGGCGTCGTCGACGGCCCGCGGCCTGGAGCACCTTGCCGACCTCTTCCACGAGCACGTCGTGCGTTATCGGCTGGTGGTGGGCGACCGCACAGGCGGCCTGAGCCGGCAGCTCAAAGAAAAGTCCCGCCTGTCCGACCGGTCGGCGTCAGTCATCCTCGTGCGGGCCGAGATCGAGCGTGGCTGCGTCTTGCCGGACGCCGGGCTCGCCGTCTACGGTACGCAGGACCTCTTCCCGGCCCCTCGCGCGGCCGCAGTTCCGAAGCCGAGGCGGGCCGCGAGCGCTGCCTTCCTGACGGATCTGGAGGACCTCCGCGAGGGGGACCGGGTCGTCCACTCCCAGCATGGCGTGGGCCGCTATGTGGGCACTCGGCAGATGGTTGCAGACGGCCAGGCCGAGGACTTCATGCTGCTCGAGTACGCGGACAGAGCGCGTCTGTACCTTCCGCTGACCCGGCTGGACCTCGTGCATAAGTATCACGGTGCGGGAGGCCCGCAGCCGCCCCTCGACAAGTTGGGAGGGCAGACCTGGGAAAAGACCAAGCGCAGGGTCAAAGCGCGCCTGCTGGACATGGCCGACGACCTGCTCAAGCTCTATGCCAAGCGCGAACTGGGAAGGGGCTTCTGCTACTCGGCCGACAGCAGCTGGCAAAGGGAGTTCGAGGAGGCCTTCGCCCACGAGCCGACCGAGGACCAGCTGGCCGCCGTGGCCGACATCAAGCGGGACATGGAGTCGCCGCGCATCATGGACCGCTTGGTCTGCGGTGACGTGGGCTTCGGCAAGACGGAGGTTGCCATGAGGGCGGCCTTCAAGGCGCTGGGGGACGACAAGCAGGTCGCCGTGCTGGTGCCGACAACGGTGCTCGCGTTTCAGCATCTGGAGACGTTCAGGGCCCGGTTCGAGCCCTTCCCGATCGAAGTTCGGATGCTGTCAAGGCTTCGAAGCCCAAGGAAGAACCGGGAGACGCTGGCCGGCATGCGGAGCGGCACGTGCGACATCGTCATCGGCACGCACCGATTGCTCTCGAAGGACGTCCAGTTCCGGGATCTGGGGCTGCTGATCGTCGACGAGGAGCAGCGCTTCGGCGTGAGGCACAAGGAGCGCCTCAAGCAGATACGCAGCGCGGTCGACGTCCTGACGCTGACCGCCACCCCGATCCCCCGCACGCTCTACATGGCCCTGACCGGTCTGCGCGACGTCTCCGTCATCAAGACTCCGCCGCAGGACCGGCTGGCCATCCAGACCGTTGTCGCGGAGTATGACGAGCGAATGGTGACCGGTGCCATCGCGCGGGAAGTCCAGCGCGGCGGGCAGGTCTACTTCCTTCACAATCGCGTGGAGTCGATCCAAGGGGTCGCTGACCGGCTTGCCGCGGCGCTGCCGACCGTCCGCTTCCGGGTGGGCCATGGCCAGATGGGCGAGCGACAGATTGAGAGGGTCATGCTGGCGTTCATGCGCCACGAGTTTGACGTCCTGGTGGCAACGACGATCATCGAGAACGGCCTCGACATACCGCTCGCCAACACGCTCGTCGTGGACCGGGCCGACAGGTACGGACTGGCCGAACTGTACCAGCTGCGGGGGCGGGTGGGGCGGTCGAACCGGCGAGCGTACGCCTACCTCCTGGTGCCGGACAACCGCGACTTGAGCGAGCAGGCCCGCAAGCGTCTTGCGGCTCTCCGCGAGTTCAGCGAGCTCGGGGCCGGTTTCAAGCTGGCAGCCCTGGACCTCGAGCTGCGGGGTTCCGGGAACCTGCTGGGAGGACAGCAGAGCGGGCAGGTCGCGGCGGTAGGCTTCGAGACTTTCGGCCGGCTCCTTGAGGAGGCGGTGAGGGAGCTGAGGGGTGAGCGGGCGGAGGACCTCGTGAGTGCCAAGGTGAGGCTGCGCATGGACGTGCACATCCCGCACAACTACGTGGGAGATCCGACCCAGCGACTGCTGCTCTACAAGCGGCTCGCGGCAGTCAGGGACGCGGACGAGCGAGAACAGGCGTTGAGCGACCTTCGGGACCGCTACGGTGCACCGCCGGATCCGGTCCGCAACCTGCTGGGACAGGCCGTCGTGCAGCACAAGGCCCAGGCAATGCGCATCCCTCTCCTGGAGCGGCGGAACGACCGCTTGGTGGTGCGCCTGCGGCCGACCTCCAAGGTCGACCCGAACAGCCTGGGGCAACTGCTGGCAACCACGGTGGGAGCGAGCTTCTCCCCAGACGGCACGCTCGAGTGGAAGGGCTTCGACGCTGTCGGGCCGAATCCCCTGCATCGCATCGAGCAGATGCTGGAGACGATCGCCGCTTGAGGGGCGATGCCCCGCAGCCCAAGGGGCCGCTACAATCAGGCTTGGGGAGAGCGGTCGACCGGGCCAGCACTCCGCCGGGCTGCCCGACCACTTGCGATGGACCCTTCCCTGATCCGCAATTTCTCGATCATCGCCCACATTGACCACGGCAAGTCGACCCTTGCGGACCGGCTGCTGGAGGCGACGGGGGCTCTCACGAGCCGCCAAATGCAGGACCAGGTCTTGGACTCGATGGACCTGGAGAGGGAGCGGGGGATCACGATCAAGGCCCAGGCTGTGCGCATCTCGTACCAAGCCGACGACGGCCGGAAGTACCAGCTGAACCTGATCGACACGCCCGGCCACGTGGATTTC
>JAJDWM010000281.1 GCA_022825595.1 Bryobacterales bacterium
CCCGTGATCATGTTCTTGATGTAGTCCGCGTGCCCCGGACAGTCCACGTGCGCGTAGTGCCGGTTCGCCGTCTGGTACTCCACGTGCGCCGTCGCGATCGTGATGCCCCGCTCGCGCTCCTCAGGCGCGTTGTCGATCGAATCGAACGAGCGCACCTCGTTGCTCGGATCGTGCTTCGCCAACACCCGCGTGATCGCCGCCGTCAGCGTCGTCTTGCCGTGATCAATGTGCCCGATCGTGCCCACGTTCACGTGCGGCTTCGAGCGGTCAAACTTCTGCTTCGCCATCGCTCCCTCTCCTCGTCAACTAGGCTGCCGTTCCGCTACGCTTGTCTGCTTCAAGCTTGACGTGGTGGACGGGGAAGGATTCGAACCTTCGTAGGGCGTAGCCCGACAGATTTACAGTCTGTTGCCTTTAACCGCTCGGCCACCCGTCCAGTAATCGATGCTTCGCTCGGCGTCCCTCGTGGAATCAGACAGGCACGTGCATGGCCCGGCGATAACTGCGACGCGTTGCGCGGCGCCCGGCCAAATCCGGTGCGGCAACCGCTCTCATGATACCCGACCGCCGAAGGCGACGCAAGTAGCACGGCCAGCCAAGTTGCTGGCCAGCGAGTGCAGCCGCCCGGCCCGCGTGGCTCAGGCTGGCACGGCGATCTGGTCCAAGATCTCCAGCAGAATGTCGTCTTCGCTGCGGCTGTCCGCGTGCGCGTCGAAGTTGAGGATGATCCTGTGGCGCAGCGCCGGCAGCGCCAACGCCCGGATGTCTTCGATGCTTACGTGAAGGCGGCCATGCATCAGCGCCCGCACGCGTCCGCACAGCACGAGGGCCTGCGCGCCCCGCGGGGAGCTTCCGTAGCGGACGTAGCGCCTCGCAAGCGCATTCGGCCGGCCCGGACGGGGCTGCGTCGCTAACACCAGGCTGATGGCATAGTCGCGCACGTGGGGCGCCACCAAGACGCGCCCGGCCGCGCGGCGCAAGCCGAGGATCTGGCCCCGGTCCAGCACGGCGCTGATCTGGGGGGCCTCGGCCTCGGCCGTGCGTTCCACGATCGCGGTTAGCTCCTCCCGCTCGGGGTACTCCACAAGCAGCTTGAGCAGAAACCTGTCTAGCTGCGCTTCCGGGAGGGGATACGTGCCTTCCATCTCCAGTGGGTTCTGGGTGGCCATCACCAGGAATGGCTCTTCAAGCGAGTATGTGGTCGTGCCGCTGGTGACCGTCTTCTCCTGCATGGCCTCCAAGAGGGCGGACTGCGTGCGTGGCGTGGCCCTATTGATCTCGTCGGCCAGCAGGAGGTGGGTGAAGATGGGCCCGCGCTCGAAGCGCAGCGACTTGGCCCCCGTGTCCGTCGTGTCCATCACGAGGCTGCCGAGAATGTCCGCGGGCATCAGATCCGGCGTGAACTGGATGCGGGAGTAGTCCAGGTGCAGTGCCCTGCCCAAAGTCTTCAGCAGGGTCGTCTTTCCCAGCCCGGGAACGCCCTCCAAGAGTACGTGGCCACCGGCCAAGAGCGCGTTGAGGACGCCGTTGACCACGCTCTCGTGGCCGACGACGACGCTGTGGACCTGCGTGCGCACGAGAGCGATCTGCTCGTTTGCGGACATTGCGGCCGGGTCTTTGACTGGCACTCAGCGGGAGTCCTCCCTCAAGGCTTCGAAATAGTTCCGCACGTAGGTGCGGTAGGCGGCCGGCACCTCGTCGCGGGTCACGACTCCAGAACCTTCGCTGCTGGGAACGTCGGTGTGCGTGTAGGGTACGCTGGCAGACTGCTCGGCAAGCGTGGTCTCGATGGTCACTTCACCAACAATGTTCTCGGCCCGCTCCATGTAGAGTTCCTCCAGAGCCCCGAAGGCCTCGAGCTGCCTAGCCTCCGCCAAGGTCTTGTCCCCATCACTGGATCCGGCCGCGGATGCATTCTCCCCGCCGCTGGTTTGGCCGTCGGTGTCCTCGCCGGTCGTGGCTCCGGCCGACGCGCTCTCTCCAGCCTCCGCACCAGGTTCGCCACCTTCCATGGAAGCGTCGGCCGACTGTCCGGCCGGGTCAAGCTCTGAGGCCTGGGACTCGGCCGACGCGTCGGCCGCGGACGGCTGGTCCGAGGACCCGCTGCCCGGTTCGGCGGAAGAGTCTGCCTCAGACGAGTCGATGGACGCCATGTCAAGCGTCTGCAACATGTTTTCGAAGGCCTGCTTGAGCTTGTCCAGTAGGCTCTGCGCCTGCTCGTCCCATTCGCCGTCGGGCGGGGGCAGCATCGCCTGCTCGCCATCGTCCGAGGGACCCTGCTGCCCATCGGAACCCGCCTGCGTGTCCTCCGCCCCATTAGCGCCGGCCTCCTCGTCCAGCGGAATCGGAATCAGGCCCTCGACTTCTGGGGGCTCCTCGGCAGCGGCCGTCTGCGCATGGTCCTGTTCGTCCGCCAATCTGGGAGGCTCTGTGTCCTGCCCGGGCTCGGCGCGGGGAGCGGGGGGCTCGTCGGCAGGGAGACTCGTATCGTTGGCAGGATCCACCAAGGCCGCCGGCTGAGTTGACGGCTGTCCCGCGACCGGAGGCGTGCTGCCGAAGATGGCGGCCAGCAAGATCGAAGGCAGGGGCGGCTCGAACGTGACGTTCTCCTGGACGGCCACCCGTACTGCCGCCAGCACGAGCGCCGCCCCCACCAGCCAAGCGGCGACCCTGCGTGTGAACTGCGGCACGGCCGGGAACAGCTGCTCCGGGCTGGCACCTCGGCTCGCATGCTCGGCGGCTTCCCTTTGGAACCGGATCACACCGTTCCGCTCACCGCGCGGAGCGTTCCTGAAATGGTAGGCGGTCGAGAGGGCGTCAGCCAACCCCGCTCGCAAGTCGGCCAACTGAGCTACAGAGTAGCGGTCCGGAAGGTGCTTGTGCACCCGCTGCCAAGCGGCCCAAGCGCCAAGGCAGACCACGAGCAAGGCCATCGGGACGGGCACGTAGCGGGTTCCTAGCACCAGCAGGCCGCACAGGCCGCTCAAACCCACTGACAATGCGAAGAACCGCTCGCGGGCGCGCAGTTGGCCTGCGAGACGCGCGTGGCAGGCCTCCACCAAGGACGTCAAGCGGACCGCGCTGGGATCGAGGTCGGTCATTGGCTGCACGGTGAGGGCAAGCAACGATTATATTGAGGATGCCTGGTCCGGGCCTACAGAGGATATTGCGGAACGAATCCCACCCTCAGGCCTCCCGTGGGGCAGGTCTGCGGCCGCCGTCGAAACACTCCGAGCCCGCGACAGCAGAGGGTGGCCACCAACGGCACGCTTGGTGGCAGCCGGGAACGGCTCGAGCACTGCAGTTCCACCGGCACGCGGCGCAGGCCGGCCGCGCAACCCTGGCGGCGGCGCTGCTGTTCGGTTTCCAGACTTCCGCAGGGGCGCAATCCAGCCTTGAGGCGGCCACTGACGCGCTCCGGTCTGGAGACCCGCACAGTGCGGTAGAGATTGCCACCGGAGTCCTCGAGGGCAACGGGGACCAACGGGCGGGGGCGCTGTGGATTCGAGCGCTTGCACGGGAACGCACCGGGGACCTTAGCGGTGCCGCGGAGGACCTTGCAACCTTGGCCAGGAGCCTCCCGGAGAATCCCCGCGTTCTGATGGCCCTCGGGGGCGCCAAGTTCAAGCTCGGCGACCCACGTGGGGCCATTGAGGCCTTCGACGCGGCGGCAGCGGCAGACCCGGATCTGGATCCGCACCTATGGCAGAGGGGAATTGCCCACTACTACGCCGGCCGCTTCCGCGACGGAGCGCGGCAGTTCGAGGTGCACCGAAGTGTCAATCCCCAAGACGTCGAGAATTCGGTGTGGCACTTCCTGTGCGTCGCCGCGACAGAGGGTCTGGAGGTGGCGAGGGCCGGTCTGATGCCGGTGCGCACTGACAGTCGCGTTCCGATGGCCGAGATCCTGCGGCTGTTCGCGGACGAGGCGGGCCCAGATGAGGTGTTCGAGGCTGCCGAGGGGAGTGGCCCGGGGGCAGTGTTTTATGCCCACCTGTACGTCGGCCTGTACCACGAAGCCGCCGGCGATGAAATGCTGGCGGGAGAGCACATGGCTCGCGCAGTTGCGCTGCGGCTCGAACGCAACTACATGTGGCACGTGGCCCGCGTGCACGAGACGCTCCGGAACGCGAAATGAGCGGGCCCGAGAGTACCATGCAGCCGGTCTTCGAAGCCCGGGGACTAACCAAGACCTATGACATGGGCGAGGTGCAGGTCCACGCGCTGCGGGGAGTCGACCTGCGATTGCAGGCATCCGAGTTCCTGGTGCTGCTGGGACCGTCGGGCAGCGGGAAGTCGACGCTGCTGAACATTCTGGGGGGGCTCGACACCCCCACTTCGGGCAGTGTCCGATACCGAGGCGGCAATCTCAGCGGTGCCGGCGACGCGGTGCGCACCCAGTACCGTCGTAACCACGTGGGCTTCGTGTTCCAGTTCTACAACCTGATCCCAAGCCTGACCGCCCGCGAGAACGTGGCCCTGGTCACGGAGATCACCAAAGACCCGATGGCGCCCCCGGAAGCGCTGCGGCTGGTTGGGCTGGAGGAGCGGATGGACCACTTCCCGGCACAGCTGTCGGGTGGCGAGCAGCAGCGGGTCGCCATCGCCCGCGCCATTGCCAAGCGCCCTGACGTCCTGCTCTGCGACGAGCCGACCGGCGCACTGGACATCCGCACCGGGATCGTCGTGCTCGAGGCGATCGAGCGAATCAATCGGGACCTGGGCACGGCAACCGCCGTTATTACCCACAATGCCGCCGTCGCCTCGATGGCGGACCGGGTCGTCCACCTGCTGGACGGCCGCATCACCGACGAGAGTCGCAATCCCACCAAGACGCCGGCGCGCGATCTGCGCTGGTAGCCCATGCTCGCGCTGAACCGGAAGCTCTACAGAGACCTCTG
>JAJDWM010000516.1 GCA_022825595.1 Bryobacterales bacterium
GCCTTTCAGGAGGTTGCCGCAGAGTCCGGCATCGGGTTTGTCCACGAGAATGCTGCCTCGCCGGAAAAGTACCTGATCGAGACCATGGGCGGCGGTGCCGCTTGGCTGGACTTCGACGGTGACGGTTGGCTGGACCTATACCTGACGAACAGCGCCGCTACGGAAGCCTTCCAGACTCGGGAACCCTTCGGAGGAGTGCTTTACCGGAACTTGGCCGGAGACCAGTTCGAAGATGTCACCAGACAGGCCGGTGTCGGCGCGTATGGGCTCTTCGCCATGGGCGTGGCGGTCGGGGATTACGACAACGACGGTGACCCGGATCTCGCGGTAACCGGATACGGACGGTCGGTCTTGTTCAGGAACGACGGGGACGGGACCTTCGCCGACGTGACCCACATCGCCGGCGTGGCGAATCAGGGCAAGTGGGGCAGCAGCGCCGCGTGGTTCGACTTCGACAAGGATGGCCTGCTCGATCTCGTGGTGGTCAACTATCTGGACTGGAGTCCCGAGAACAACCTTAACTGCGGGGAGCCCAAGCCCGGGTACCGCTCCTACTGCCACCCGAACAAGTACCAAGGCCAAGAACCGACCCTATATCGGAATTTAGGTGGGGGGCGCTTCGAGAATGTCTCTCAGGCGTCGGCGCTTGGCGCAAGGGCCGGCAACGGCCTTGGAGTTGTGTGCTTCGACTTCGACCTGGATGGCTGGACGGACGTCTTCGTCGCCAACGACTCGATGGAGAACTTCTTGTTCCGCAACCTCGGGAACGGAACTTTCGAGGAAACGGCGTTCCTTGCAGGAGTGGCACTAGGAGAGAACGGCCAGGCGGAGGCCGGCATGGGGGTGGACGCCGGGGACTACGACAACGACGGTCGACCCGACCTCTACATCACGCACTTGGACTACGAGTTCGACCGCCTGTACCGAAACGGGGGGCAAGGGGAATTTTCGGACGCAACGTTTGAGGGCGGGATCGGGTACAAGACCTTTGACCTGAGCGGATTCGGCACTCGGTTCGTCGATGTGGACAACGACGGCTGGCTCGACCTCTTTGTGGCCAACGGTCACGTCCTCGACAACATCGAGCTCTTCCACGAGGGGACGAGCTACGCCGAGCGGAAGCTGCTGTTCCGCAATCGGAACGGCAAGTTTGAGGAGGTCGGAGCGGTTTCGGGGGAGGCGCTCTCGGAGCCTCGTGTCAGCCGCGCCGCCGCCTTTGCCGACTATGACAACGACGGGGACGTGGACGTGCTCGTCGCCAACAACGGGCAGCCGCCCCAGCTCTTGCGGAACGAAGGTGGCAACGCAAGAAACTGGCTACAGGTGGCGCTGGTGGGGGTCGCCTCCAGCCGCGACGGAATTGGGGTTGCCGTCACGGTCTGGTCCGGAGGTCGCTTCCAAGTCATGCAGAGGACGGGCGGGGGCAGCTATCAGGCGGCGCACGATCCCCGCATGCACTTCGGGCTCGGGAGTGCCCGGACAGCGGCAGCCGTTGAGGTCCGTTGGCCCTCAGGTACTGTTGACACGTTGACGGAGGTCCCCGCGAACACGGTTCTGACGGTGCGGGAGGGCGCTTCCGGCGGGCCCCAGGGTGCAGTCGCCGCGGATCCGTCGCGCCAGCACTGACCGAGCCTACCCAAGCCGCCGGACGTATCGGAACGGACGGTGGAGTCAGCTTGCGGTCTGCGAAGGTGTCGTCTCACTCCAGCAACCGCATCGTGAAGTCCGTCTCGTCGAGGGTCATCCCGAACAGCAGGGGCAGGCGTCCCTCGCTGCGGTCGAAGAATGCGGAGAATTGGTGTTCGGCCTTCGGGCCGCGCACCGAGACGTGAACCTCGTCTACCAGGCGCCGCTGCCCTTCCCATGCGAGCCAGCGCTCTTGGGCGTGTTCCAGCCGGATGTTGTAGCCGGCCCCGAAGTACACCGT
Organism: Bryobacterales bacterium; assembly: GCA_022825595.1. Lineage (GTDB taxonomy): Bacteria > Acidobacteriota > Terriglobia > Bryobacterales > UBA6623 > VXMF01. The sequence continues at coordinate 1,928 of JAJDWM010000516.1, forward strand.
GGCCGCCGGCGGAATCCTCCCTGCCGCCAGTTCCAAGCGCAGGAAATAGACGAAGGTGAGAGCGTCCCGGGCGCACTCGGCCGTGCGGGTCGTTCCCGGACGCTCCTCGCCCACGCGCTCGAGATTGGTCCTGTCCAGCTGCCCTCCCGCGAAACGCAGCAGTTCGCTCGCCCGCTTGCGGCCGTGGCGGATGTGCTTCTCGAAGCTCCGGGAGCATAGCTGGCCGTCGGTCTGGGAAATGAAGCGGTCGTCGATCTCCGCCTTCGGATGGCTGGCGCGGACGGTGGCCTCGAAACGCCACCCGGGATCCAGGAATCGTGCCTCAAACTCGGCCGTTCCAGCGCTCAGCCCGCTGGGCCAGTCCAGCGAGTACTCAAGAACCTCGCCGCTCGACAGGCCCTCATCAGATGGCTGTGCGGCCGAGACCGCAGCGAACGCGAAACCGGACCAGAGCGCGGCCGAAACGAGCTTCCGCAGAGGTTCAGGCTTCCGTTTGCACGAGGATGTCACCGCCGTTGTCTAGATCGCGAGCGGCCGGTGTCACGATCGTGCTCCTCGAAATGTAGATCTTAGCTCCGCTGTGCCTCGCCTTGCGCATGTCTCCTTCGCAAACGAAGCTGACCGGCCGGATCTTGGGAGCCGGGGGCGCGGGGTCGGGGTTGGCGTTAGTGGC
>JAJDWM010000642.1 GCA_022825595.1 Bryobacterales bacterium
GCAAATGTGCCCTCTGGGCGGTCCCGACGAGATTGAGGCCGTCAAAGACCGTTTGTTCGTGAGTTGATCGGAGTACAATCCCTGCAGATACGGTCTGGATTGTGGCCGTGCCCCGGCATCGATCCCCACGGCCCGCCTTGGCCGTCGGTGACGTGCTGTACTCCCGGAGGCTTGCGCGGCAGGTCCCCCATCACGCCCCAAGGCCGTTCGTTGCAACGAATTCGGAGACCCTCACCGCCGCCGTCAGGCCGGTTTCGATCCTTCGGCGGCCGCCTCCTCGAGGGCTTCCTGTCGCTTCCTCCAATCTTGGTGAGATGTACCACTTGCGCCTGTGTCCCATCAGAAGACTCCAACCAGTGCTCCGTCGAGATGTTGGATTCCCTCGGACGTCTGACAGGGCACGACTGCCCAGCCATCGTCGGTGTCCGGAATGCCCCGATCACGACACGTGACCGGTCAGGCAGTTCCCCTCCTAGCTGGAGAGTTTCTCCGCATCCCATTCCTTCGTTCAGAATGCCGGTGTCGGGGGTCGTCCGCTTCGGGAGCGCACATCCGAGTCCGGCGGTCGGGTACTGGTGAAGGCAACCTACTGCTCGTAATGGGCAGTTCCCCGAACGGTTGCGGGCCAGTCGCCGTAAGCGGGCACACCAGCGGTCACCGCGGGCCTGCCGCTTGCCGGTCGGCCAACCCTAATGCCAGCGCTGCCGTGCTGGGTGGCCACTCGGTCTCGGCTGTCGCCTGGGAGGCCGCGGCCAGCACGCACACGCGATGACGTTCGACCTCAACAAGCCACACGGCAGTGTCTTCCAAGCCACGCTGTCCACACGGTGGCGCGCACAGGCTGTGCCGCGGGCACACCTGGAACCGTGGCAGGCAGAGTTCTTGGCGAGCTTCCGTTGCTGGTGGACATGAGCTTCGTCGACGAGGACCTGCGCAGCAGCCAGAGCGACAAGCAGAAATGAATGAAGCGGGACGACGGCCATGGACAAGCCTGAGATCCTCGAGGCCTTCGAGCGGATTGCCGAGGATCACCGCAGCGCGGCCCTCTTCGAGCCACCCCCGCCGGCGGGGCCCTCGCGGGGGGGCTTACAATGCCCTCGAGAAAGTCCGCAACTTGGCTGGCCAGACTGCCGTAGCGCCGCTGCCCGCATTGCCGGCGTCCCATCCGAGTGCGACGCCGCGACTGCACATGTTGCTCCGCCTGTAGAGAGGAGACCCTGATGCCCGATTCCCCACCGCCGCAGCCGGACTCCAAGCGGCTGTTCGACCTGCTCTTGGGCTTGAAGATGGAGCCGGGGAGTGCCTATACTTTCACTCAGGAGGTCGGGAACATGGCCGCCGCCAATCTCATCGCCCGCTTCGAGTCCAAGCTCGACGCGCAGGGCGAACGCTTCGAGTCTAAGCTCGACGCGCAGAACTCCAGGCTCGAGGCTCAAAACACCAAGATCGACGCCCAGACCGCCCAGTTCGTCTCGCTCCGCTGGATGGTGGGCCTCGGGTTCACCCTGTTGGCCCTGCTCATCACGCTGCTGCGCTTCCTCGGCTGAGGCCGGCCTGGCCCGGCGTGGGGCCACCCGGCCGAATCTGCTGACGGCTGCGGCAGCGGAGCGGGCGATTCGCCAGAGGCGGGCACAGCGCCACCCCTGTGGTCTGTGCACCAAGTTGTCTACGTCCGTCCGGATCTGGCGATGATCGGTCGGATGGCGCTTGCGGTAGCCGCCAGGCACAAACGTGCCGAACTTCGACACCCAGTGGCGAAGCCGCTCATTCGCACACCGCCCTGAGTTTAGGACTGCGCTGATTTGGGTGAGCTCACACTAGGACCGCCACAATACACCCGCCCCCTGGGCCGGCGTGACCAGGACCGCGAAGGTGCTCGGAAGCGCGCACGAAGCGCACGAGAAACAGTCGCTGGCGCCGGGGCGCTTCACGGCCTTCCAGACCCGTCGTTACCCCTCAGGCGGGAAGACGAGCCTCCCGTGGTCAAAATGGGGTTCGCCGAATGCACTGGAGCCCGCTCACGCTCTTTCCTCAGATCGTCTCAGTCTCAAACTCCGTGACGTTCCGTGTCTTGGAACTGAACTCCACGCCTACCAAGCGGACCGGCTCCCCCAAGCTCCGGTACCTTTCCGCGTAGCCGCGAGGCTTCAGCTGGGCCAGTGCGGCTAGGGCACCCCCCCGCCCCTGCACCTTGAACTCGAACACATACACCTGGCCAAAGGCCCGCACGGACAGGTCGGCCCGGCCCACGCTACCGCTCTCTTCTGCCCTTACGTCCGCGCCTGTGGCCGCGAAGTGCGCGTACAGCACGCTTGCGTACCGGCCCTCGCAGCCGCCCATCGGGTTTCGCCCGTGCCACTGGTGTGGGATTCCTGCCAGCAACGACCGAAGCAGGTCTCGCATTCCGTCAAAGTCAGCTGCTTCTGGGACTTCGAGCAGGCGCGTCTCCTGCTCCTCCCGCTCGAACCCGGATCCGAGGAGGTCGTCGAGCAGTGCCCGGTTCAGGCTCTCCCGCACTTCCCGGTTTGGGAAGCCCAACCGGTACCGCAACCGCCCGCCCCGTGATTCGCCGTCCACCACCGTGAGGTAGCCCGTCTGGAACAGCAGGGCTTCTGGCGCGATCCTTCCCACGTCGAAGGTTGAGAGCAGTGCTTAGGAAGCCCGCAGTCCGTCGAGGCAGTGCCACGGGATCCCGGTCTCCGCCAAGAGGTTGATCAGAAACGTCGGCGTTCCCGTCTCGTAAGCACTCAGTCCGGGGAGTATTCGGGGTCTTGGAGACTGGCCGTTCCCGGACATCGAGAGGGGCTGAGCTATGAGTCTGGCCGCGAGTGGGCCAGCCATCCCCACGGGATTCCGTTGCCGTGGACTCGCAGGCCTTGGTAGGTCTAGACGTCGCATCTAGCCGAAGGCTGACGGCGCCGACTGGCGCCATCCACATGGCCCGGGCTCTTCCCACACGGGGATGCCGGACCACCCCGTAGTCCACCTCTCCTGGGAGGACGCCATGACCTATTGCGACTGGATGGGAACCCGGTGGACAACCCTATAGCCAGGGCTACCGAGTGGCGGCGTGCATGATGACCGCTCCCGACTCCGGCCTGAAGAACCTCGGATTCCGCTGCGCGGCGAACGCTCCGTAGGCAGCCGGCGATCCGCCGGGCCGCCATCGCCCGTGTATGCGGCCAATGCCGCCGCATCAACTTCCCAGGCCCACCGCGTCCGCCAGCGGCAATTGGCCTCGCGGCTCAGCTGCCGGTCGCGGCGTATTCCCCAAATAGGCAGCACATGCTGTCGAACACGACGGACCGCCAAGGGTCGGCACACCGGATGGGGCTGCCAGCGCGGGCGAAGTTGCGGGTTCTATCGTCATGGACTTGACCGCTTCGTAGACCACGGGCTACCATAGCAGGGTGAGAGAAGGGAGAGAGCTTGGATTGGACATTTATGTCGCCTTATAATATTAGGCTTATACTATTTGAGCGAGGGGAGGCAGCAACGCCGGGGTAAAGGCGT
>JAJDWM010000515.1 GCA_022825595.1 Bryobacterales bacterium
CCGTGACGAAAGCCTCATCTCCGAGGTGGTACTTGCCGGTGTAGGCGCCCTTATAGATGGCCCCGTTCTTCAAGCAGCGCCGGAACACCTCGCGAACGGCCAAGGCGTGGCGGGGGTCGCTGGTGCGACGGAAGAAGTCCACCTCAAGGTCCAGCTGCTCCCATTCCCGGCGGAAGGCGGCCGACACCCTGTCGGTGAATTGCAGCGGTTCCAGGCCCGCCGCCGCAGCCGCCCGCTCAACCTTCTGTCCGTGCTCGTCCGAGCCCGTGACCAAGTAGGCGTTATCCCCCAGCATCCGCCGGATCCGCTTGATCGTATCGGCCACTATCGTGGTGTAGGCATGGCCGATGTGGGGAGCCGCATTGACGTAGTAGATCGGCGTCGACAAGTAGAACTTGGGCATGGGCGGGGGCTCTTCCTAGTCTGGCACGGCGCGCCGACGGGCGGATGCTCGCCGTCGCGTAGCGGTTGGCCCGCCCGGCCCCTACTTCCCGGATCTCTGGCAGGCTTGGCGGGCCAGATCCCAGACTCGGTGGAATGGGACGCTGTGCTCCTTCGCTAGGCTGCGGCAGTCCTCGTACTCCGGCGCGCAGCTCCGGCGCCCGCCGTCGCGCCCGGCGACCTTCACCCGGACGGGGCCATAGCTCGTTTCGACAGTCACCAAGGAGCGCGGAAGGGTCCGGCGGCGCGAGGCCGTCTCGCGGATGCCCAGTGTCGAGGTCTCAGCTAGCATTAGGTCGCCAAGCCGCGACCTGTCCTCGGGCCGTGCCAGCGCCGAAAGCCGGAATCCCGGCCGGTTCTTCTTCATCTGAACGGGCGCCAGCGTAACGTCCAAGGCCCCGGATTCCAGCAGGCGCTCCATGGCGAAGCCCGCCATCTCGGGCGTCATGTCGTCAATGTCCGCCTCCAGCGCCCAGACTTCCTCCGGGGGAGAGTCGGCCTCCTCAGCTTCGCCCAAGAGCACCCGCAGCAGGTTCGGTCGCCCGGCCAGCTCGCGCGTCCCAGCCCCGTAGCCGCTTGCAGTGATGCGCATTGCGGGCGGCGGGCCGAAGCCTCCAGAGAGCGTCACCGCCAGCGCCGCTCCCGTCGGTGTGGTCAGCTCGACCGAGGGCCCGTCTGAGTACGTGGGCACTCCCTCCACCAGACGGGCTGTGGCAGGCGCCGGCACGGGCAGCGTGCCATGCGCCGCCTTTACCGTGCCGCTTCCGAGGTTGATCGGCGAGCAGTGCACGCGCTCGACTCCCAGCCTTCGAAGGCCGCAGCAGCCTCCCACGATGTCGGCGATCGAGTCCAGCGCGCCCACTTCGTGGAAATGGACGCGCTCCAGCGGGATTGCGTGCGCTCGGGCCTCCACCTCCCCGAGGCGCCGGAATACCCGGATGGCGTCCCGCTTTGCACCCTCCTCGATCTCGGACCCGCCGATCATTGCCTCGATCGCGGACAGCGAGCGGTGGTGGTGATGGTGGTGCTCATGCGCGTGGATGTGCACCTTCGTGCCGGCCAGCCCGCCCCGCTTCGTGGGCTCTGAGGCCACGCGCAGGCCCTTGACGCCGAGCCTGTCCAGGTCATCTTGGAGGGCCTCGATCGGCAGCCCGCTGTCCACGAGGGCACCCAGCAGCATGTCGCCGGAGATGCCCGAGAAGCAATCCAGGTAGCAGATGCGCACGGATCCCGCCGCCGGCGCGGCTGCGCCCAGACTACCACGCAAATCGGCTCATCCCGTGCCCTGGCCTTCTCCCACCAGCTCGAGGAATGCCCGCGACGCCTGCGACAGCTCCCGGGAACGCGGGAAGATCAGGCGGATCTTGCGCTCCATGGTGAGTTCCCGCACCTCGATCTTCCGCAGCGCTCCGCTGTCGATCTGCCGCTCGACGCACATCTGCGGAAGGAAGGAAACGCCAAGGCCCCGCTGCACCAAGCGGCGGATCGTCTCGATCGTGGGCATCTCGATTCGCATGTTGAGCGGCACCTGGTGGCGCCGGAACGTCTCGATGACCCTCGCGCGGTACGGAGACCCCACGTTGTGGGCGATGAAGGTCTCGTGGCTCAGCTCCTTGATGCTGATCCTGCGTCTTCCGGCAAGGCGATGCGATGGGGACACGACGAACGCGAGCCGGTCATCATATATCTGCTGCACGCTGAGCCTCGGGTCGCCCGGGTCGTAGCTGATGGCCCCGATCTCCAGTTCTCCGTCGAGCACGGCCTGAGGCAGCTGGCTCGACAGGCTGCGCCGAAGCTCGACGCGGATGCCAGGGTGCAGGCGCCGGTAGGCCTCGACGTGTCCCAGCAGGTACAGCGCCGTCGACTCGTTGGCCCCCACTGTCAGCTTTCCGCGGCGGCGGTCCTGCAGGTCAGACAGCGCGACCCGCATCTCCCGCTCCAGCGACTTGAAGCGGCGCGCGTACTCGGCCACCTCCTGGCCCGCGTCCGTCAGCCGTACAGATCGCCCCGATCGGTCGACGAGAAGCACCCCCAAGTCGCGCTCAAGGCGCCTTAGCGCCAGCGAGATGGCAGGCTGCGTTCGGTGGAGCTTCTGCCCGGCGCGGGAGAAGCTGCCCTCGGCGGCGATAGTCCGGAACACCTTGAACAGTGCGAGATCCATATGCAGCGCTTATGGTATTCCAAAGAAATATAAATTTGCCTTATTGGCCCCGATTGGTGTCTACTGATACGGTCAGGAGAACGCATGTCCGAGCGATTCCACATTTTCGATACGACGCTGAGGGACGGTGAGCAGTCGCCCGGCTGCAGCATGACCACACCCGAGAAGCTGCGGGTGGCCCGGCACTTGGTCGAAATGGGCGCCGACGTCATCGAGGCTGGCTTCCCGATTGCCTCGGAGGGCGACTTTCAGGCTGTGAGGGCCGTTTGCCGGGAGTTTCCCGGCGCCCACCTCGCTGCGCTGGCGCGAGCGGTCCCGATCGACATAGAGCGCGCCGCGGCCTCCCTGGACGGCCATCCGCGCCCGCGGATCCACTGCTTCATCGCGACCAGCGAGATCCATCTGCGGTACAAGTTCAAGAAGTCCCAGCAGCAGATCTTGGAGGAGGCGGTTGCCGGAGTCGAACTGGCGCGCAGCTTCGTGGACGACGTGGAGTTCTCCGCCGAGGACGCCACGCGCACGGAGATGGACTACCTTTGCCGTGTCTGCGAGGCCGTGGTGGATGCGGGCGCGGGCGTGGTCAACATCCCCGACACGGTCGGATACATGACGCCGGAAGACTACGCCGCGAAGATTGCGCGAATCGTTGAAGCGGTCGGCGACCGGGCGGAGGTCAGCGTCCACACGCACGACGACCTCGGCCTGGCCACGGCCAATGCGATCGCGGCCCTGCACGCTGGGGCCCGCCAGGTGGAGTGCGCGCTCAACGGGATCGGGGAACGGGCAGGGAACTGCTCGCTTGAGGAAGTGGTGGCGATCACAATGGTCCGCCCGGACCGTGTTCCCTTCCGCACGGGGATTGACGCCACTAGGCTGTACGCCGCCAGCCGGGCTCTGGCGGAGTGCATCACCTTCGGCCCGCAGCCGAACAAGGCGATCGTGGGCAGCAATGCCTTTGCTCACGAGGCCGGCATCCACCAGGACGGATACCTGAAGCACCGCACAACGTACGAGATCATGACTCCGGAGTCGGTCGGTGTGCCGTCGTCGCAGCTGATCCTGGGAAAGCACAGCGGCAGGCACGCGCTAGCGCAGCGTGTTGAGGAGCTTGGCTTCGGCCTGTTGGACCGGGCCAGCCTGGGGACTGTCTACGAGGCCTTCACGCGCATGGCGGACACCCGCAAGGGCCTCACGGACGCCGACATCACGGCGCTGCTGGAGCGCCTCGGCCTTGAGCGGGTAGCGGTTGCGGCGACGGCGGCATAAGCAGGTCGCTCGGGCGTCGCTGTAACCCGCCGATGGCGGGTAGCGTCTCTATCACTTCAGGTGTGCATGGCCTGTTAGGCTGGTCTGTAACCCTGTGATTTCAGGCCGCCCGGCAGCGGCGCGGCCCTACTGGCCCGGAGGCTTCATGGTTCGTCCCCGCAATCGATTCGCATCAGTGGCGCTCAGTGCGCTTGTCGCATTCGCCCCCTTCGCCCGCGCCCAGGACGGGGCGATCCAGATCCGCGTCCTGATGGGCGAGGGAGGCATAAACAACATCAACCGCAACGTGGC
>JAJDWM010000207.1 GCA_022825595.1 Bryobacterales bacterium
AGGCCCGGAACGGCAAGCGCTTCGAGCGCACGGCCATTCAGGTCGACAAGAGGACCTATGCCATGTACAGGCCGATCGAGCCCGACGGACCGGGCACGGACCAAGGGGAGGACACCGATGCGACAGGCAGGGGCTGAGAGCTTGCCGTCCAATCGAATTCGCGAACGGCGGATGGCGAGCCCGGAAACAGGCGGTCTCGTTGCCAAGGTCTCCGAAAGCAACCGTGCGAATTCCGGACTGCAAGCGACAGCAGCAGGTCGGCACAACGGGAGACGCCGGGCTTGGCGCCCGCCGTCAAGTCGCCAGTCGCCACAGTTGGGACGGAGGGTTTAGTGAATCCTTTAAGTTCCCCTGAGGCCTCCTCGGCGTGGCGTGGATCAGCGTGATGTTGAGGCTGGCGCAGGCAACCTGCAGGCGGCGGGAGCGGTAATTCGCGCCATTGTCGACATAGCACCTCTCGGGGACTCCCCTGCGCCGGATCGCCTGCCTGAGCACGCACAGCAGGGACTCCGCGTTCTCGGTGAAGTGGAACTCCCCGTACGGCACGACGCGGGTGGCGTCGTCCAGCATCAACGTCAGATAGGACTTCCGCCGCCTGCGACGGTCGCTGCCCGCATCGGCGACCTTGGGCCCGTGCAGCACATCCGACATCCAGAGCGCATTCGCGTGCTCATGGCAGAAGTGCCGGCAGTCCTCCAGGGCCTTCGCCCGCTCCCCGGTCAGCCCGGCGCTCGCCAGCAGCCGGTGCACGGTCTCATGCGCCAGCTTCTGGCGGGCCGGCACCAGGCCCCTCTCGCGCGCCTCCACGATCACCAGCCGCGTGCTCAGGCGCGGGTTGCCTTCCTTGATGCCCTTCAGCACATCGGCGACTTCCACGGGGATGCGCCGCGAGCGCCCGCGGTCCGAGCGCGGCTTCGGCCGCAGCGCCTGAAAGCCCCCCTGGCGGTAGCTGCGGACCCAGCGCCGGATCGTGTTCTCCCCAATGCGCGTGCGCCTGCTGTGCGGGATCCTGTAGCGCTGCGCCGCCTTGGCCCGGACGAGCGCCGCGCGCTCCGGGCTGCCCACGGGCAGGCGCAGCACGTCCGCTATCACGCCGTGGCGGAACAGCGCCACGTCGTGCCCGGCGTCCCTGTCGTCCGTCTGCACCCGTTTCGCTCCTTCTGTGGCCATTCCGCCTGCCTCAGTCCGGAGCATCCCGCACCCCGGGCGGCCCGCGGTACCCCCTTGCTTTGTGGAACCGCCCTCCAGGCACCAAAACCGCATTCAATGGACGCGGGCGCAGCCCCAGCGGCGGGTCCAGGCCGGCCAGCTGAGCCCCGGCCAGGTGCCGCAGTTCCACCAGCACCCGCTCGCTCCCCAAGTGCGCCCGCAGCGCCGTCACCGTCGGCTCCACTCCCCCGAGCTCCTCCGGGCGCAGGCTCACCACCGCCGCCAGGAACCCGCCCACCGCCGACACCCGCCGCTTCACCCAGCGCAGCGGCCCCTCGATCGGCTGCTCCGGCCGGTACAGCCGCCTTGCGACCCCCGCGGCGATCTTGCCGAAGGAAGACTTCTCCTCCCGCTGCTTGGCGATGCGCTCCATCGTGTCCACATCGCCGCAACTGTGCGAGGCCAGGCAGTCCGCCAGCATGCTGACCGTGCGCCCTGTCCGCGTGCAGCGGTAGCGCCGCACGCGCGCACCCTTCGGGTGAACGCGGTCATAGTAGCCGTGCAGCACCAGGCTGCACTCGAGCCCCTTCAAACTGCAGTACGGGCACTCCTCAGGGGGCCTTGCCTTCAGCCACAGCCGTCGTGTAACGTATTCCTCGCTGGTGCATCCGCAAGCAAACATCGACTGCATCGCACCGGCCACGGCCCGGCGAGGGGTAAGGTCGCGCGGGCCAACCTCTTTCTTGGGGGGCGCTCCATCCTGCGCCCCCGACCGACAGTATGCCCCCCTCGCCCCGCACGGGGGGCTTGCTGCTGCAAACTGAACCTACTGCAAGAAAGAAGAGGGCCAGCCTGGAGGCAGCTCGCGGACAGCGGATCTCGGCCCCGCCGGCGTAGGTCAGTGCCGCGGATTAAATGGACATGTGGGCCAATTCGAGGCCCACGCAGACTGAGAAGAACCGCCCCCCTGAGGCCCAATTAATCCGCCACGCAACAGGGTGGAGCGCTTGGGGATGCGGTTGAGGCCGGCGAAGAGGGCCAGGCCGGGGTCGCAGACCTCGCTGTCGACATGGGAATGGCGGGCGGAGCCGTAGAGTTTGAGGGCGAGCAGGGAGAGCACGGCGTTCGGGGCGGGCAGCATGGAGCTGCCGGGCATGTGCGCCTGTTCGAGGATGGAGGCAAGCGGGAAGGGGGCGAGCAGGCGGGCGAACAGGAAGAGGCCGCCGTAGCGGCTTCGGAAGCGGCGCGGTGAGAGGTCGAGGGAGCGCCGGTCAGCGGGGGGTTCGAGCAGGCGGGGCAGCTGGTCGGGCCTGCGGCGGGGCAGCTTGGGGACACCGTTGTCGGCGAGGACGCGGTGAACGACGGTCTTGCTGGCGGGGATGCCGAGGCGGGCGAGCTCTGCGGAGATCTCGAGGATGGAGAGGTTGTTCTCGCGGCGGAGCTTGAGGATGGTGCGATCGCGCTCGATGGATACCGGCGTGAGGAGGCCGGGCTTGCGGCCGGGAGTGGAGGGCAGGAAGAAGTCGCGATCGGGGTGCTTGTCGAGCTTGCCGGCAAGCTGCAGCAGGTAGGCGGGGGAATACTTGAAGCGCCGAGCGGCTTCAGGCAAGGAGAGGCCGTCGACGCAGAGGGCGCGGAGGGCTTCGTACTGGCGGTGGTTGGGGTTTTGGGGATTGAGGAAGACGGGGGCCAGGTGGGAGAAGTCTTTCATTGAAATAGGAGGAATTGGGAACTATATCCACCATACCATAATGACGATTTCTGCAGGTGCCTGAGGGAGGGCTCGGAGGCACTTAGGAGAGCAGCCGCAAGGCACGCGGGAGAGACCGGTCGACAGGCGCATGACCGCCAAGCATGGCGATTGCGGGCGATATCCGGGCCTTCTGCGGTGTGGGGGCCAAAATCGGGGCTGAGCCGAGATGGCCAAGGGACGCGCCCCGCGGGGCTCTCGGGAGAGGGGCCACAAGAACTCCTAATGAAACTGTGGATATAGTTCCTGATTCCGGTATATCAACTAAGACGAAAGAGCTGAAGCGAGCAGCAGTACCGCGCCACGAGAACATCGGACACCCTTGGACCAATGGGTGAGTGCCTGTCGCCAGCGGATCCTGACGGACTGGTGCAGCGATCTGGCCGTCAGCTGAAGTCGATTAACCTGCGTTGGGAATCGAGGCTAGCCTGATCTGCGTTCTCAAGCCAGACGGCAGAGCATCAGAGCTGAACCGGAGGTAGTCGCGCTCGCGGCGATGGCTAGGTGAAGCGGTCCTATTCTGCGTTGGCCAGTCCGAGGTCGAACCTCAGCTGGATTCCCAAGACTAGCTGGTCCATTCATTGTACGCCCTTGAGACGAGATTATTCAGTACTTTCTTGTGATCCTTTAGATCGGATTCCTTTAGTCGAATACGGTATTTCTTCCTAGTGCGTTCAAGGGTGCTAAGACCTGATTTTTCTATCAAAGAGTCGACTTTGTCGGATCTATCTAGACGAAATCCAACAATTAACGAAGCCTTTCTAGGCGTAAACGTCACAAAATTACAAGGCCGACCATCCTTGTACAATCCAATGTAGAACTTGTTGTAGTTGAGATCAATGCTCTCTGGATCAAAACCAGATCGCTTCTCAAGACGACTAATTATCTGATGCACTCTATCAACCATGCTGACAGTTTCTTCTGTCGCACGAGATACCCAATATTCTCGATCTACAGGATCAGATACTTCATCTTCTTCAACTAGACCTCGACTCACCGCATCCAGTACCCTGACGAAAACCAGTGCCAAATATTCTTCTACTTGGACTGCTTCCATCTTGATGGCGATAAGTGGTATTGTCCCATTGAATAGAGAAATTACGTTAAGAAATCGACCCGTGACTTCTTCAGCAACTATGACTGCTGTATGGTCGTATTGAGGGTATCGCTTCCGTTCAATATCCCAGTATTCTATCGTTCGAATGATGTGCGTTTCATCTGTTGCGCCAAGCTGAATCTCCACTTCGTAGCGCTCATTGGTCTCAGGATCTTGAAGAAGGATGTCAAGTCGGCCAGCGCCTGGCTGTCTGCGTTCACTTCCTCGCAGCTCCAATTCGCCGAGCCCAAGAATGCTCGGATCCTTCTCAATCCTCTCCTGAACCCAGCGTTCTCGATAGTCAGGGTGGGCCTTAAGGGAGATTTTCTTGTGCTTTCGATACTCCATCTGAGGGATTCCTCTTGATTCTGTAGTTTCTTCAGGTCATCCATGACGAATCACTCGTCCGACTGGCCAACCCTTGCTGTGTAGGGGGCGTGGATGGGCGTTCGTCCTAAGGTGGTGGACGAGGACCATCATAGACCACTTACGAATGGGGTATCAGTGCCGTACGGTGTACGTCCAAGAACTCAAGGTTGATCTGGGCCAGACATTCAGTTCTCGCCAATCCCTGGGGCTGACAGTAGTCGGTCGGTATCTGTCGGAATCCGTGTAGGCCCGCTGTACTTCTTGGTCTCGCTACCCGCCCGGGGCGCTGTTCTCCCACCCGCTCGGCGAACGAAGCCATCACCTTGACGCGTGCCCGTCGGCTGCCGAGTCAATGAGGGGCTCAGGAGTCTGTCTCGCCTGACAGCTCGGAGGTGCGCGGTCGTGTCCCAACGATTGCCCGCCCAACGGTTCGCCCTTGCGCCCGTGACTCGGATACCGCCGACGCACATCGGTTGGCATGTAGTTAAGACGAGCGCAGCACTGGTAGGCCATCTTCAGATACTTAAGAGAGACTTCTCAGCGGTCGAGTGCTGAAGCCGCCTACTTGGCTCCTGACAGGCTGAGTCGCCTTCGCGGAGAATCGCTGACGCGACCTCCTTGCGCTCGGCACTCATCTCCCACGCCAACCGTGGGCGCGGGTCCGCGGGTGGCTGGCCGCGGTTGCGTGCGCATGCCTCCAGCCGCCGTGCACCCTCGTGTAGGCGCTCAGCCCAGCCATGCGCACCGCCTCGATCATGCCCAGCAGCAGACCGGCCGTCTTGGCTCCGTTCGGCCCGCCGGGACCGAAGCTGAGATTGCGCGAGATCACGGGGTACTCTCCGAGAGACTGTTCTTCATCGGCGCGAGGATCATCCAATGCACGCGCACAGCCCGCGCTTATGCGCCAGCGGCGACACCACCGCCTTGCCCTTGGCGTTCATCCGGGCCAGGTCCGCAGCGTCACGCGCGAGACCCGCGCCAAGCCTCTCCCATTCCCGGGTCAGGCCGACCACACCAACACGGCGCGCAGGTCTACTTCCCGATGCTGCGTCGTGATCGCCTGAAATCCAAAAGCCACAGGCTTATCTGGAAATGTCCAGTCCTGCCATCAGCCAATAGCCTCGCAGCCACCCTTGTCACCCAAGTGGCCCAGGCGCACGTGCTTGCGCTGAGCCAAGTCAATTATCCGATCTCCGCCCACTCAACCCACTCACCTCCGCCCCGCAAGCACCATCTCCCTGACCTCCCGTGCCCTTCGGGCTGAGTGCTTACCGCCCGGCGAGAGGCGATGGCTCTTGGGCACGTACCTGCCTCCGCTGCGAGGCGGCCCTGAAGGAGCCGCTACCTAAACTGTGTGGCGTCCCTCGAGAGGAGATCGTCTGAGCGAGTTCGAATCCAAATCCGCTACATTGACAATGCCTCAGATCGCGCATCTCAGGAGGTGACAGTGGGATCGGCTCAGATGTGCAATGCCGCAAGAAAAAGAAAGGAAAACGGAAGCGTAGGGGTGGACGGTCCCCGCACCGTCAGCTTAAGGGTTGCTTGGTCCGTTTCCGCGGCCATGTTGTTGACAGCGCTGAGTTTGTCCGTCGCGGACTTGAACGCCGGCCAGATCAGCTTCAATCGAGACATTCGTCCGATCCTCTCCGAGAATTGCTTCGAGTGTCACGGCCCCGCTGCGCGAAAGCCGACGGCCGACGTGCATTTGCATAGGCCCAGCAGGGTCATTCTCCCCGGGAATTCCCAGGCCAGCCTTCTGATCGAGCGAGTCGGGGCAACCGAGCCTGACAGGCGGATGCCGCCGCCCGTCACCGGAAAGAGACTCTCCGAGGAGCAGATCGAATTACTGAAGCGATGGATCGACTCCGGGGCCTCTTACGAGGAGCACTGGGCCTTTGTGCCACCGACGCGTCCGACGGTGCCATCGACGCGCGAGAAGGAGCGGGCAGGGAATCCGATCGACGCCTTTGTCATCAAGCGCCTCCTGGATGAGGGGTTGCGGCCATCGCCGACGGCCGATCGTCGAACCCTGATCAGGCGGGCAAGTCTCGATGTGACCGGTTTGCCCCCGGAACCAAGCGAACTCAGGGGCTTTCTCGCCGACAAGAGCCCGCAAGCCTACGAACGACTTGTCGAGCGCCTGCTTGAGTCGCCGCACTACGGCGAAAGAATGGCCCAGGAGTGGTTGGACGCAGCTCGCTACGCGGACACCACAGGATTCGCCGCGGACCACGCTCGGACGATGTGGCACTACCGCGATTGGGTCGTCTCGGCATTCAATTCGAACATGCCGTTCGATCAGTTCACGATCGAACAGCTGGCTGGCGACCTGCTGGCCGGCGCGACCCAATCCCAAAGGATCGCTACGGGATTCCACCGGAACTCGATGCAGGCCCTTGGCAACAACCCGCGCAAGGAGGAATTCCGCGTCAAGGGCATCGTCGACCGCCTTGCCACGACCGGGCGCGTCTGGCTTGGGATGACGGTCGCTTGCGCCGAATGCCACGACCACAAGTACGATCCGATCAGCCAGCAGGAGTACTACCAGCTGTTTGCAATCTTCAACAACATTCCGCACTACGGGAAAGCGTTTGGCGTGCATGGCCCGCGCTTGCTGGTGGACCTCGAGGACGCGGCGCTGCCGATCATCGAATCGGATTGGGCGGGTACGGACCCCGCCACGCTCAAAGCCAGGCTGGCCTCGGAGGGGTTGCTAACGGCTCAGGTGATGGTCGAGATGGCCACGCCGCGGCAGACGCACATTCATGTTCGCGGGAGTTTCGAGAACAAAGGGAAACAGGTTGTGCCCGGCGTCCCCAGCATTCTGGGTCGCATTCCGGACGGGGTGAGCGTCGATCGTCTCAGCTTTGCCAGATGGTTGGTCGACGGCCAAAACCCGCTTGTGGCGCGCGTGTTTGTCAATAGGCTCTGGCAGCAGTTCTTCGGGACCGGTCTCGTCCGTACGGCGGAAGACTTCGGAAACCAAGGTGAATTCCCCAGCCATGCAGGTTTGCTGGACTGGCTGGCGGTCGAATTCGTCGAGAGCGGATGGGACGTTCGGCAGATGGTGAAGCTGATCGTGACGTCGGCGACCTATCGGCAGAGCTCTAAGGCAGACGAGGAACTCCTGTCCAAGGACTTCTACAATCGACTGCTTGCGCGCGGGCCGAGGCGGCGGCTTCCTGCTGAACAGGTCCGCGACAACATGCTGGCGGTCAGCGGCTTGCTTAGTCGCAAGGTTGGGGGTCCCAGCGTCTATCCGGTCCAGCCGAGTCACATCGGCCAGTTCCGCGACAAGACGGCAGGGGAGTGGGAGACCAGTGAAGGAGAGGATCGTTATCGGCGCGGGATCTATACGTACTGGCAACGCATGTACCCCTACCCAAGCTTTGCCCTCTTCGATGCCCCGTCCCGGGAACGTTCCTCCGTTCAGCGGAATCTAAGCAACACTCCGCTCCAAGCGCTGGTCCTGCTGAATGATCCGGTCTCGTTCGACGCTGCGAGGGCGTTCGGAGGGCGAATCCTTCTGGAGAGCGAGTCCGAAACGGATCCCGGACGAATTGAGTTTGCCTACGAAGCGGCGCTGGCTCGTCTACCCACCCCTGAGGAATCGCAAATGTTCCGGGAATTCGTTCACCAGCAGCGCGAGCGGTTCGCGGGCGAACCCGATTTGGCGGACGCCGTTATCGATGACCGCAGAGCCGTCCATGAGTCCCTTCCCGCGGTCGAGCAGGCGACTTGGACCATGGTCGCTTCGACGCTCTTCGCGCTGGACGAAACGATAAGCAAGCAATGAACTGTCGACAGGCGAGCTTGGAACTAACGCGACGCCATCTGCTGTCGAACGGGGCGGCGGGGATCGGGAGTCTCGCATTGGCGTCCCTGCTCGATCCCGGCCTGCTGTCCGGCCAGCAGGCCGGGGAAGGCTTCCAGCGCTACGCGCCGCGCGCCAAGCGCGTCATCTCCCTGTTTATGTCGGGAGGGCCGTCGCATCTAGACCTGTTCGATCCAAAGCCGTTGCTCACCGAACGCGACGGCGAGCCGATTCCGAAGTCGGTCATCAAAGACCACCAGTTCGCCATGATCAAGGAGTCGGAACCGAAGATCAAGGGATCTCCATGGAAGTTTTCCAAGCACGGAGACTCGGGCCTCGATGTGTCCGAATTGTTGCCGCACACCGCGAGCGTCGCAGACGAGCTGTGCCTGATTCGATCGCTACACACGGAAACGTTCAATCACGGGCCGGCGATCTCCTTCCTCACCACTGGTAGCGCGCGCTACGGCCGCCCGACGCTCGGTGCCTGGCTGTCCTACGGACTGGGCAGCGAGGTTAGCGACTTGCCGGCATTCGTGGTCCTGGCTTCGGGCTTCAAGCTGCAACCGCTTCTGGATAGCTACTGGTCGAGCGGCTTTCTTCCAAGCCAGCACCAGGGTGTCGAATTCCGCTCCCAGGGCGACCCCGTGCTGTTCCTTTCGAATCCGGGCGGCGTCAGCGATGCGGCCCGCCGAGAGCAACTGGACCTGCTCAAGCGGCTAAACACCAGTCAGCTCTCGGAATTCAACGACCCCGAGATCGCAACTCGGATCGCGGGGTTCGAGCTGGCCTATCGGATGCAGTCCAGCGTTCCCGAGCTGATGGACATTTCCACCGAGTCCAAGGCCACTCACGAACTGTACGGAACGGAGCCGGGAAGCCCGTTGTCGTTCGCCAATAACTGCTTGCTCGCGCGCCGGCTGGCCGAGAGAGGCGTGCGATTCATTCAGCTGTTCGACATGGGATGGGACCAGCACGCCAACATGGCAACGGATCTCGTGCGCCAGTGCCGCGGCGTCGACCAGCCAATCGCGGCGCTGATCAAGGACCTCAAGCAGCGTGGCCTGCTCGATGAGACCTTGGTGACTTGGGGTGGCGAGTTCGGTCGCACGCCCATTTCTCAAGGGGACGGCGAGGACTATGGACGGGACCATCATCCTCATGGGTTCTGCATGTGGCTCGCGGGCGGGGGCATCAAGCCGGGAATGACTTTCGGGGCCACCGACGAGTTCGGATACCACTCCCAAGAGGACCGCGTCAGCCTGTTCGACTTGAACGCCACCATTCTCCATTGCCTCGGCATTGACCATGAGCGGTTGACCTATCGCTTCCAAGGTCGGGACTTCCGGCTCACTGACGTTGATGGCCGGGCCATCGAGGCCATCATGCTGTAGCAAAGATCAACCGAAGGAGGTCTTCCTCGCGCGTCCGCAGGAAAAGGCGAAGTGTCGTCCGCCGTTACGAGGTGGCTGCGCTCCATCGCTCGGGTGTCAGCCTGAAACGGCGAATGTTCCACGTTGCCGGACGGTCCAGGCACAAGTCGGCCATGATTCTTCCGACTACGCCACAGAACTTGAACCCGTGGCCCGAGAAGCCTGCTGCCACGAAGACGTCGCTTTCGCTGGGATGCCGGTCGAGAATGAAGTCGCCGTCGGGGGTGTTGGTAAACATGCACGCGGCCATCTTGCGGGTCCGTCCGGCTGCTTGGGGAAAGTATGCCGCGACAGCTTCGCGCAACGCGTCCTCGTCTTCTGGGTGACATTCGCGGTCCAGCTTCGAGGGCTGCTCCACCTGCTGGCGCAGGTGGTGGTACTTGGCGATCTTGAAGCCTTCGCCAAGGTGGTCCGGGTATCCGTAGTATCGGCCGAGCGGCGACAGCAATCTGAACACCGGGAAGCAAGCGGGCTCGAACGCCCGCCTGTCCAGAGGCGTCGTCCACAGCATCACCTGTCTCTCGGGTCGACAGAGCCGCCGCAACTCGGCGCTTAGCGTCCCGACCCACGGACCTGCGGTGATGACCAACCGCTTGGCCTCGAAATCCCCGTGGTCGGAACTGACTCGGATCCCGTTCCGCACTCGCCTCCAGCCTGACACCCGGATGTACGTCCGGATTTCGGCACCCCACGAACGTGCAGCCGCCGCGTGAGCCTCGATCGCAACCTCCGACAAGAGGTAGCCGCTGCGGGGCTGGTAGATCGCGCGCATGCCCGCGGGCAGCCGGTAACCGGGAAACCTCCTGCCGATTTCCTTCCTACCAAGCCTTTCGTAATCGATTCCGTGAAGGTCGCACGACTTGGCAGAACGCTGGACTATCCATGACCCCTCCGGACCAATATCGAGCCCTCCAGTAGTGTGCAGGACGATCCTGCCTGTCACCTCCTCCAATTCCCGCCAGTACTGATAGGCGATGCGCAGCAACGGGACATACTCGGAGCCCTTGTCGTAGGCCAATCGAAAAATCCGAGTCGATCCGTGGGACGAGCCGAAAGGGTGAGGGATGCCGAACTGTTCCAGTCCCAGTACGCTGGCGCCGCCACGCGCGAGATGGAATAGCGTCGCGCTTCCCATCCCCCCGACTCCGATGACGATCGCGTCGTACATTCTGTGTTTCAGAATGACATGGCGCTCCGTTGCAGATCGACTGGAACGCTTCCCAGGGCTTTTCAAAAGTCAGGACGGAGGCTAACTAGTTAGTTTTTGGTAGGGGGGTGGACAAACCACTCTCGTTTGTGCAATAACGTCGGAGGTGGGGTCCGCCGACGTTGCGTTGCGGGAAGTGGAAGTGCGGCTCGTG
>JAJDWM010000318.1 GCA_022825595.1 Bryobacterales bacterium
GGCGGGCGGCATCTCCGCAGTCGCAGCCGGGTGCTCCCCGGCAGGCGAGCAAAACGCGAACGCGCCCCAACAGACGGCGCCGAGCGGCGTGCGCCTCGGCGTCTCGACCTACTCCTACTGGCATTTCACGCAGGACAAGTACCCCATCGAGAACGTCATCGACCACGCCGCGGAAGTCGGCTTCGAAGGCGTCGAGATCCTGCACCGCCAGATGAAGGACGAGACCGCAGGCTACATGAACGACCTCAAGCGCCGGGCATGGGATCTGGGCCTGGACCTGATCATGCTGTCCATTCACCAAGACTTCGTCGATCCGGACCCCGAGAAGCGCCAAGCGGCCATCGACCATACGAAGCACTGCATCGACCTGGCGCACCAGATGGGGATTCCGGCGATCCGCCTCAACACCGGGCGCTGGGGCACGATCCGCTCGTTCGACGACCTGATGGCATCGGACGGGGAGGAGCCAGCGCTCGACGGCTACACCAATGAGGATGCCGTCGGGTGGTGCGTCGACTCAATCAACGAGTGCGTTCCCCACGCCGCGGAGGCTGGGGTGGTGATGGGGCTCGAGAACCACTGGGGCCTCTCCACGAACATCGACACCCTGCTGCGCATCCATTCCGAGGTCGCAAGCCCTTGGCTGGGGATCAACATGGACACGGGGAACTATGTGGGCGACCCATACCCGCAGATCGAGAAGCTGGCGCCTCACGCCAACATCGTCCAGGCCAAGACCTATCCAGGGGGCGGAGTCTGGTACTCGCTTGACTTGGACTATCCCCGGATCGCGGGCATCCTGC
Source organism: Bryobacterales bacterium (assembly GCA_022825595.1). Classification (GTDB taxonomy): domain Bacteria; phylum Acidobacteriota; class Terriglobia; order Bryobacterales; family UBA6623; genus VXMF01. The sequence continues at coordinate 804 of JAJDWM010000318.1, forward strand.
AGGATGCTGGGTTCCGGGGCTACGTCTCGCTGGAGATGGAGGGCAACGCGCCGGCCGAGGAAGCCGTCGTCGAGAGCTACCGGATACTGCGGGACGCCTTCGGATAGGTTCCGCCGCCGATGCCGCGGCCCCCTTCGCTCAGCGGGCCGCCAATGGGTGGGGCACGTCTGGTGGCCGTGGAATGTTCCCGGGAGGCCTGCGTATCGTCGCGTCCTCGAACAGCAGCGACGGCGCCACTACGCTGACCAGCGCCGGACGGCGGGACCCAGATCGGTCGAAGGCACCGGCCGGGTCCGCGAACATTCCGGTCTGCACGGTTGAGTCCGAAGACGCGGCGACGATGTCGCGGAAGTCCGCCTCGCTGAACCCTGTCAGCTCCATCGGGCGGACCAACTCCTCGCTCCCGTCAGCAAACACCTTGTAGGCCACGACTCCCCCGATACTGCGCGAATCGCCACTCCCGGGAGGCCCGCCGCCGGCCCGTCCGCGGCCGATCCTTCCGGCCGAGCCCGCAAGTCGCCGGACAACGATCCCGAAGTCCAGCTCCCGTTCTTCTACGAGGCTGAGCAGCTCGGCGCGCAGGTCCTCGGGAGCGAGTCCAGGCTCCGCCGTGAAGAAGAGGTTGGACGGCGTGGGCCCGCCGCCTCGGCGGCTGCCGGAGCTGGTCGGGACCCCGGGCACCGGCGTGCGGGTGGAGAGCAGCGTCCGGAGTAGTCCGCGGCGCACGAGTTCCGTGCGTCTGGACGGGACCGCCTCGTCATCCACTTGGTAGCCGCCAAGAAGAGGAACGTCCCCATGAGCAAGAGCCGACGGGTCGTCTATGACCGCCATGAACCTGGGGAGCACGCGCGATCCAAGCTTGTCGATGAACGGGCTGGCAGCTTGCTGCACCATTCGGGCGAAACGCGGATCATCGGCGACCGGAACCCTCGCCGCCACCAGCTTGGGGGCCAAGACGCGGCGCACTATGGCCGGGGCGGCCTGGCCCTCGAACAGGACCGGGCCGCTGTAACGCTCCAGGGAAGCGGCGCTGCCCAGCGCTGCAAGGCGCCCGGCCAAGGCTTTAGCCCTGCCGACCAGCTGGTCTTCGGCAGGCAGCCCGGAGACCGTTCGCGCGTAGACGGTGAAAGTGTCCTCAATGGGCGTGCCGTCCTCGGCCTGCGTGCCCGCCATGACGCGCACCGACACGCGCGGCTCGTGCTTCCGGTACCAAGAGCCCTCGCTGTTTACGTACCAGATCACCTCGTCGTTCTGGTCAACCCTAACCTCGGAGGCGTACACCTGCGGCAGCCCGTTGAAGGCTCCCGAAACCTTCCGCGCGAGAGCTTCGATCCGCTCCACGCTTGGCGGGTCAAGGTCGCCATCCGCTCGGTGCTCGAACGGTTCCGCTGGGCTGAAGTCTGGAACTTCGTCGACCCGCGTCTCGTTCTGCAGCGCGGCCTGTTTACGGGCGAACTGTCCGAGGGCCTGCTTGTAGGCGGCATCGGTTGCCAACCAGATCGACCGCCTCAGCTCGCGATAGTCGTCTTCGAGCGGAATCGAGACGGGAAACCGTCCGTAGCCCATCGCACCCACGCCCCGGATCGGCTGGCGTGAGTAGAAGTTCGTGTTGTCCAATTCCGGGCCCCCGACCCGAAGTTCGACCGACAGGAGCCGGGCCGATGTCTTGCCGCTGCCCGCAGCAGCGCCGAGAGAAGCACTCGCCTGCGCTCCCCAGAATTCTCGGACGGTGTACGAAACGAAGTAGGGCCCCTCCAGGTCTGGCAGCTTCAGCTCCGTCATCGTGCGCTCGAGCTCGTCCCGCATTGCGCGCATCAGGACGCCGTCCTGCGCGGCCCCTGTCGACGCCGCAATACAGGCCATCAGCACGCCGGCCCCGAGTCTCCCGCGGGTCATCGGGAATCTCCAGGGGCCACCTGAACGACGGCGATGCCGCCGGCTACCGGAGGAGCCGGCAGGACGGGAATCGGATCTTGGGACTTCTGCTGTTTCTGCACCTCGACCTGCGAGATGAGGATCTCAGGCGCGACGGCCGAAACGGGCACACCGCCGGACTCGGCACCGCAGATGCCGTTGAAGACACCGATCTGGTCGCTGGCCGCGGCGACCTTGCTGAAGGTCGTCAGGGGCGTTCCGATCAGGTCCACCCCGCGCACGAGCTCCTGTCTCCCGTCAACATAGACGCGGTACACCATGACCGGCATCACATTGAACGCGTTGGGCGTCCCCCTCCGAGTTGTGGTGAAGCCGCCGCGGATGTCGTCGAAGTACAGCCCGTACGGCTTGCCCTCCTCCCTTAGCATCCCGATCATCCGAGCCTTCAGTTCGTCGCTGCCAGCCGGATCGCTGACCTCCACAAGAAGGTTCGACTGGCGCGAGACTGGAGCGAGTCCCGGCTGCTTGCGCCCATGGCCATTGGAACGATCGAAGCCCTCGATGGGCGTCCTCGACATCAGGAAGCCCTTCAGCACACCGGACTCGATCACGGGAACTCGCCGTGCCCGAACGCCTTGGTTGTCGAAACGGTATGTTCCCGCGAGGTCGGTTGACGCCGCTCGGCTGACCGTCGGGTCGAAGACGACCGAGAACGCCTCCGGAAGCACTTGGTCGCCCAGCATCTTCTTGAAGGTCTGGGCGTCCTGCTCGCTTCGCTGGCGGTGGCCCTCGACCCGGTGGCCGAGAATCTCGTGGAAGAACACCCCGCTTGCGCGGCCCGAGAGAATCGCCGGTCCCGTGTAGGGCTCGGCCATCGGTGCCTCTCGCAAGGCGCGCAGGTCGCCGACCATGGATTGGACAGCGGCGAGCACGTCGTCGTGACCAGGCAAGCCCTCCGGGCTGAAGGCGAAGAATGATTCGAAGCGCGGCAGTTCCATGCCGTCCTCAGCCTTCGTCTGGGACGAGACGAACAGCCTCGCCCGCGGCTCCACCGTTCGGATCCGGGCCCCCTCGCTGTTGACATACCAACGCGTGACGCTCGCAACGCTCAGGGATGCAGAGGCGGAGTAGACGCCCGGCGCGTCCGCGAACGCCCCGCTGTACTCCTTCAGGCGGCGCTCCCACTCACCGCCGTCGAGCCCCATGTCCGCCAAGGATTCCGAAGCCTGCTCGGGCGGCTCGGCAGAAAAGTCCGCCACGTGCCCTTGCTCTTCCCGAACGGTGACCTCGACGTCCGTCTTGATCCTCGTCAGCCGCTCGGTGGCGTTCTTGTAATTCCGGTCGGTTTCGAGCCAAATGGCCGCCCTCAGCGAATCGGGGTCGGACACCGAGACCTGAACGCGCGAAGACCGACGGCCACCTCCGAAGCGGGCCTGCCGCAGCGGGTGCGTATTGTCCAGGTCGTAGCTGCCGACCCGCAGGTCCACGTCCAGAATCCGACGATCTGAGGTCTGTCGGGCGATCATGGCCCCAAAGGAGGCGGCCAAGACCTCGGAGCGCTCCTCCGTCACCTCATAGCTCAAGTAGTAGACGGGAACGGGCTCGCTGCCGAGGACCGCCATGGAGCGGTCCAGTTCGCCCTGCATCACATCTAACACGTCGCCGGACGCGACAGACTGTTGAGCGAAGGTCGCGGCGGCCAAAGCCCCACAGGCAGCATTCAGCAACATCCATCTTCTTCTCAACACTCGGTTCCCCTTCCCATGGTTGATTCTAGGCCTCATTGCCCAGCGCGAGCGACCGCACTTCGGACCCGGCGCAAGCGTCTGATATTCTTGCTTGCCAAAGGCGATGCGGAACCTGCTGAATCTCGCCGCGCTGCTGGCCCTCCCAGTCCTTCTGACCGCAGCCCGAACGCATGAGACGAACCCGATGAGCTCAGCGGAGGACTTTGCCGAGGGCAGGCGGTTGTACCGCATTCATTGCGGAGTGTGCCACGGCATGGACGGAAACACGGGCAGGGGCGCCCGACTGGCCAGGCGAAGCTACCGCCACGGCGATTCGGACGCCGAGATGTTCGACCTGATCGAGGGAGGCGTCCCAGGGACTGACATGCCGGGCGTCTGGCTGGAAGAGGACGACATCTGGCGCATCCTGCTGTTCGTGCGGACGTTCGCCGCGAAGGCCGGCGAGAGCTGCGTCGCCGGGCAGGGGGACGTCGCCGCCGGCGAGCGCCTCTTCTCCGGCCAGGGATCCTGCCTAGCCTGCCATACCGTCGGACCGGCAGGCGGGCGATTGGGACCGGACATGAGCTTCGCCGGCGAGATGTTCACACCGGACCAGATCCGGCGCGCGTTGCTGGAGCCAGCCGCCGATGTCGCTGACCGCTACCGGACGGTGCGGTTGGTGACGGCCGGGGGCGAGCGCGTGGAGGGCGTAGTGCTGAACGAGAACTCCTACCGGATCTACATCATGGACCGTGCCGAGAATCTGCGGGCGTTCGACAAAGGCAAACTGCAATCGCTCGAGACGCCAACGGAATCTCTGATGCCGGCGTACGGCAACCTTCTGACCGAGGCCCAGATCGAGCACCTGGTCGCCTACTTGTGCACACTGCGGGAAGACCGCCGGGAGGGTGGCACGGAATGAGACTTCGGACCCCGTTCGCGATTCTTGCCTCCGCGCTGCTGTGTGCGGCGGCCCTTCCCGCGGAGGTGACGCTCCAGGACCTGCTGGACGACCCGCGCGTCGGGGCCGACTGGCTGAACTACCACGGCGGCTACGCGGGCCACCGCCATAGCCTCCTTGATCAGATCGACCGGTCGAATGTTGAGTCCCTGCGGCTGGAGTGGGCATTCCAAGAGCGCATCTCCGAGAAGTTCGAGGTAACGCCGCTCGTGCATGAGGGGATCATGTACATCACCGTCCCGCCGGGTGACGTCTACGCACTGGACGCAGAGACGGGGGCCCGCCTGTGGCGCTACTCGAGACGGCTGCCAAGCAAGCTGATCGCTTGCTGCGGGCTCGTCAACCGCGGACTTGCGATCTTGGGTGACAGGCTGTTCATGGCTACGCTCGACGCGTACACGATCGCCCTGGACAGTAAGACCGGCCGTCTGCTCTGGGAGACCCAACTGATCGACTATTCGCTCGGCTATTCCGGCACACACGCGCCACTGGTCGTCAAGGACATGGTGATGGTCGGCACGGCAGGAGGAGAGTACGGCATACGCGGCTTCATCGATGCATTCGACGTGGAGACAGGGGAACGCCGCTGGCGCTTCTACACCGTGCCGGGACCGGGCGAGTTTGGCCGCGAGACTTGGGCTGGCGACTCGTGGAAGACCGGCGGAGCGTCGATCTGGATCACGCCGAGCTACGACCCCGAGCTGGACCTAGTCTACTGGGGCGTGGGCAATCCCGGCCCGGACTGGAACGGTGACGTGCGTCTGGGGGACAACCTGTTCTCCGACTCCGTGGTGGCGCTCGAAGCGGACACAGGCACGCGGCGCTGGCACTTCCAGTTCACGCCTCACGACGTCCACGACTGGGACGCAACGCAGGTGATGGTACTCCTCGACAAGGAGTATCGCGGCGTCGAACGGAAGCTGCTCGTCACCGCCAACCGCAACGGCTTCATCTACCTGCTCGACAGGCAGACCGGCGAGTTCCTCAGGGCGACGCAGTTCGTGAAGCAGACTTGGGCTGTCGGGATTTCCGAGGATGGCCGCCCCATCCGCAGGCCCGGCATGGAGCCCAGCGCCGAGGGCATCGAGGTCTTCCCTACCGTGGCCGGCGGCACGAACTGGATGTCGCCAGCCTACAGCCCTGATACGGGAATGCTGTACGTCTCGTGCCGCGAGGGCAGCAGCATGTACTACAAGGGCGACACCGAGTACCGTCCCGGGACTCGGTACTGGGGGAGCATGTTCGTCAATGAGCCGACCATGCACAACTGGTGGGGAGCAGTCCGGGCCTTCGATCCGATCTCCGCGGACCTGATCTGGGAGCACAAGCTGTTCCAGCCCGCTTGGGCCGGCCTGCTCTCCACGGCAGGAGGGCTGGTGTTCGCCGGCACGTCGGACGGTTTCTTCAAGGCCCTCGACTCCGGCTCCGGCGAGGAGCTGTGGCGCATAAACGTGGGGGGCACGGTACAGGCCTCACCGATGACCTTCGAAGTAGCGGGCCGCCAGATGGTGGCCGTTGCGGCAGGCGGTTCGCTATTCGCGTTTGCCCTGCCGTAGGGGTCAGCGCCGGCTCAGCCCTGAATCAGGTCCAGCACAAGCTCTCGCGGCTGGGGCTGGCGCGAGGAGATGCGGAAGGCATCCTCCACAAGCTCTTGGGCCTCCTCCAGGCGCGAATCGTCGTTGTAGTACAGGGCGCAGAGGCGGGTGCCGTTGAACACCTGCTGTCCCACCTTCGTCTCCAGCACTACGCCCACCGCCGGATCGATCTCACCATCGGCATCGTCCTCTCCGGTGCCAAGGATCACGGCCGCGCGCCCGATGTCTTCGGCGCTGATGCGGCTGACGAAGCCCTCGCGGGGCGACATCACGGGAACAGCACCGGCCGGGTTGGGCAACTGGGAAAAGTCCTGCAGCACCTCCGGGTTCCCCCCTTGGGCGCCTATGACATTCGCCAGAGTCTGGAGCGCCGTTCCGTCCTCCACGACGGCGGTGGCACGCTCCCGGGCATCCTCGATCGAAATCGTGGGGTCGGCCAGGTAGATCATGCGTGCGGCGATCTCCACCGACAGGCCGGCCAGATCCTGCGGGCCTTGGCCCTGAAGTGTCTGGGCTACTTCCATGATCTCCAGCGCCTTCCCGACGGTGAAGCCCAACGGCTGCTCCAGATCGGTCAGCAGCGCCTGCACTTTGACGCCGAGCCGACGGCCGATGGCGATCATCAGCTGCGCTAGCCTGCGCGCGTCCGTCCGGGTGGAGAGCTGCGAACCCTTGCTGATCTTGACATCGACGACCAGCCCCTTTAGGTCCTCGGCAAGCTTCTTGGACATCGCCGAAGCCGCGATGAGCGGAAGGGAATCCACAGTGGCCGTCTCGTCCCGCAGTTCGTACAGCTTCTTTTCCGCGGGCGCAAGGGCATTGCTCTGCCCTGCGAACGCAAGCCCGTGGCGGCTGACCACTTCGGAGAACTCCGGAACGTTCAGGTCCGTGCGGAAACCAGGAATCGATCGCAGCTTCTCAAGAGTGCCTATGACGTGGTCGGCGCTGGGCTCGACGATCATCGGCACGGCGACACCAGCCGCAGCCGCTATCGGGGCCGCGATCAGCGGCACCTTGTCGCCAACGCCGCCGGTCGAGCAACAGTCCACTGCGACACGGTCGATTTCCGACAGGTCGAGCCGCTCACCGCATCGGAGCATGGCCGTCGTCAGAGCCACGGACTCCGGATCGGAAAAGCCGATGCAAACCCCCGCCATGAGGAGGGCCCCCATCTGGGCATCGGCGATGTCATTCAGCGTGTAGCCGTTGATCAGCCGCTCAAAGTCCGCGAGAGAAAGCTCGGAACCGCGGCGCTTGCTGCGTATCAGGTCAACAATCCGATCCATAGGGTCTTACCGCACAACTGCACCCCTTGCACCTCCGCCCCGCCAAGATCGGCTGGACAGCGGTGCGTCCGGGTGCTTCGGCCTAGAGTCCGTTATTCTACAATGCTTGGGCTACGTGCCCCATTGCTCGGCTGCAGGCCGTCCAGCCGCGGCCACAGGGCTCGGAATGGGCGTGCGCCGCCGACCGCTGGAGACATCCCCGAGCAGCTCCAGCAGGGCGGCCGTGACCTTGCCATTGGTGGCCACGACCCCCGAACTCCCTGGCCGGTAGCGCCCGCCGTCCAGGGCGCAGAATTCCCCGCCCGCCTCGACGAGCACGACCAGTCCCGCGCCCACGTCCCAGGACTTCAGGCCGAGCTCCCAGAACCCGTCGAAGTGCCCTTGGGCGACGGCGCACAGGTCCAGCGCCGCCGAGCCGGTCCGGCGCACGCCGTGCGTGCATCGGGCAACCTCGTGGTAGTAGTGCAGGTTGGGGTTCGTGTCGCGGATCGAGCTCGGGAATCCCGTGGCGAACAGGCCATCGGCGAGCTCGGACACGTCGGAGACCTGCACGCGCCGGCTGTTCAGGTAGGCGCCCGACCCGTGCTCGGCTGCGAACAGGTCGTCGCGCACGGGGTCGAAGACGGCACCCGCAAGGCCTCCCGACCGGGACCATAGCCCGATGCTGACGCAGAACCTCTCCAGCCCGTGGGCAAAGTTGGTGGTCCCGTCGAGAGGATCCACGTACCACGTGAACTCGTCCCCTGCGTCAAAGCCGCCGCCCTCCTCCGCAACGATCGAGTGGGCTGGGAAACGCGCCCGAATGCGGTCGACGACAAGACGCTCCGAGGCACGATCGGCCGCAGTGACTGTATCGAAGCTGCCCTTGTACTCGACGCCGACGCTGCGGTAATGCCGCATGAGTACGGCACCCGCCTCGCGAGCCACATCGATGGCGAACGCGACATAGTCCGGTCCGCCGAGCGGCACAACTTCAGGCTACCAGCCAGTTCGGCGGTTACCGGCTGACCCTCCGACTATGGATTCGGCCGCAGCGTGCTCCCCGGCCGCCGACCGGCCCGAGCAGGCGGTGTGCTGAGCGGCGTAGGCGGCTCTTCCGCAGGGCTTGCCGTGCGCGGGCGGGACGGCACGGCTACCGGCGCGCTTGGCGACTGCAGACCGGAAGGCCTCGCTCGCTCAGCGGCAGGCTCCCGCTCGTAATATCCGGAGCGTGCCAAGACGGTGGCTCCCGCGTGCCGCACACGCACTTGGACCTCGCGCAGGATCCCCCTGGTCTCCGACAGGGCGGACCGGGGATAGAAGCCGAGCAGGTACTGGGTGCGCAGGCTTCGCAGCACTTCGTCGAAAGCCGCGTCCAGGTCCTCCACACCGTGTTGCACGAATGCTTCGCCCCCCGTCTTGCTCGCCAGCGTCATCAGGGCGTGCTCGCCGCCGCGATTCCGGCCGGCGTCGCTGCGGACCGGGAGCACGATCAGCGGGTAGATGGCCGCCTCGGCAAGGTGCGCCGAACGCATTGCGTCATCGAAGCTGGCAAAGCTGGTCGTATCCCCCCCATCCGTGATCAGGACGATCGCGGGCTCGGCCGACCCATCTTCGGAGCCGAGGAGCCGGGCAGATTCCCCGATCCCCGCGGTGAGAAGCGATCCGGGATCCTGGAAGCTCATCACCGTCGGTCCGATCCCCTCCAGGAAGAAGGCGGCAACCCCCGGATCGTCGGTCGGGGGCGCGAGCGTGTAACCGCGTCCGGCGAAGAGGACCAGCCCCACCCTTGTTCCCTCCAGACCGCCGAGGAGGGCTTCGGCCGCTTCCACGGCCCCCGCGAGCCTTGTCGGCCAAACGTCGGACGCCTGCATCGACACCGAGACGTCGATCGCGATGACGGCAGACCGGGGACGCGTGTCGGGCGGCGGAGTCCCGGGCGGCGACCGGACAGGTCCGGCGGCTCCGAGTCCGAGTGCCAGCGCCGCGAGCCCGAGAAGGAGGAGGCGACCGGAACGGGCGCCGTAGAGTCCGGAAGCGGATACTCGGGTCGCGCCCCGGGCACCTCCGAAGAAGTCCCCGAGCCGCCGCCGTCTCTGCGCATGCCGGGCGTGGGCACCGACAACCACCAGCACGACGAGCGCAGTGACGAGCAGGAAACCGGGATCATCGAAGGTCATGGCACGATGCCGAGCCTAGAGCCGTGGAGAAGGCTGCCGCATGCCAGGACGAGGAGCGCGCCGGCGAGAAACCAGGCTCTGACGGGACGCCGGGCTTCGCGCTCGACGGTCCCCGGCTCCGGTGCCTCGAGCCGATCGATCTCGCTGTAGATCGAATCCAGCGCCGCGGCTCCGGTCGCCCGGAAATAGGCTCCACCCGTCACGGCCGAGAGCGCGGACAGGACCGTCGCCGCGGCCGCTTCCCCACCCTGCCCGGAAGCCTCGGGATCCGCTTCGCTTGCCTGTGCGGGAGACATCAGACTGATCGAGTGGACGCGAACGCCGCGCGAAGCCGCCGCGCGCCCCGTGGCTACCGGCGGCACACCGGCGGCGTTGTGCGCCCCGTCGGTGAGGAGAACGAGCACTCTCCCCTCCCGCTCCGATTCGATGAGCCGGTTCACCGAGGCGACGACGGCGGAGGAGATATCCGTCCCGTTCGTCACGAGCTCGACGCCGAGCGACTCGACGCCGTGGACGATGACCTCCGGATCCGTCGTGAGAGGCACCCGGGTCAGGGCCTCTCCGGCAAACCCCACGAGAGCGAGTTCGTCAAGCTGCCTCCGCCGCGCGAAGCGGATGGCGGCTTCGCGGGCCACATCCATGCGGCTCCGCCCGTCCATGTCTTCGGCGAGCATGGACGACGAGAGGTCGACGGCGAGTACTGTCCCCTTCCCCACCTCGGCGAATTCCCGGACGACCTCGACGCGCTCCGGTCCGGCCAGGGCGAAGACGACGCATGCGAGCGCCAACGTCCGAAGGAGGTCCGGCAACCAGCGAACGAGCCCCGAGCGGCCGAGCCAGCCGCTCGGGAGAGCCCGCGCCGTCTCGCCGCGCGGGAAGAGGATCCCCCGGCCGGCCGCGGGCCAGAGGAGGAGGACGGACGGAAGGGCGAGAACGAGGAGGGAGAGGAGCTCGGGATGCTCAAATTCAATGGGCATCGGACACCCGCTCCGGGAAGCAGCCGGGCCCTACGCCGGAATCGGGCGTCGCCCC